>NZ_CM001376.1:719009-920248 GCF_000237805.1 Jonquetella anthropi DSM 22815
ATGGTTTAAAAGATGTACATACGATGGATGGACCTGGGCCTTTCTAGCGGCTGGTAATAAATTAATAAATAGCACACGGGCATTCCTGATTGTAGGAATGCCCGTGTATTTTTTTAAGTGGATGAAAAGTTATTTAGGTTCTCTTTTCAAGAGTTGGCGGTAAAGCTCTATAAGCTTTCGTGACTCAATGTCCCAGTTGTATTTCATTTTCGCTGCTTGACAGCCATTATGCCCCATGCTTCTAGCTTCCTGCGGGTGATCCACTATCCAGTGCAGCGCTTTGGCTATAGCACGTGGGTCTGTGGGATCGACGAGAAGACCGCAGGAATTTTCATCAATAATAGCTCGGTAACACGGAAAATTGGAGGCAATAACGGGGATTCCACATGCCATATACTCAAAGAGCTTATTGGGGTTTGATCTTAAATGATTAGGTAATGGTAAAATTACTTGAAGTCCTGCCAGTGCGTGGGGCACAAGTCGAGCAATCTTTTCTTGGGGGACTTGTCCAATGTAGTTAACTTTCGTTTCCCATGTTGATGTTGAGGTTATTTCTTTTTTTAAAGATTCGTGTTCAAATGTGCCAGCCAGTAAAAATGAAGGGAATTTAGGCGGTGTCAGTTTAAATGCAGCAATAATCTCGCGAATAGCCCTGATCTCAGTTATGGCACCAGTATAAATGAAATAGGATCCTTTTTCTTTTACTGCGTCAAGAGAAGGGGCTGGCTTAAAGAGCTGTAGTATGGGGTAATTTTGTACTAAAGTACAGCGTTGTTCAGGAAAACGAAGCGTTTGGCTTGGTAAAACAATAACGTAACGGAAACCAAAGAAACGAGTGAGCCACTCAATAGCAGTTGCACACAACGATAACGGTCGTCTAAGCCAAACGGGAAGCCAATGTTTTGTCAATATTTGCTCGGGTACGTTTTCGTGGACATCGTATATGATTCTATATCCGAATAAGGCTAAAAGACAACCAAGAGGAATGAGCTCGGGGTCATGAAAGTGAACGATTACAGGATGAATTTTTCGTATGATCTTAAAAGCGGGGAAGAAAGTAACAAAAGGGTTAAGAAAACGTCGAACTCTTGGAAAATTTAAATCTCTAATGATAACGCCGTTTTTAGATTCGTCACCTTTCCCATCGTTGACGATTAACGTAACAGGAGCCATTTCGTTAGCTAAGGAAGAGCACTCTTTTGTGAATACTCTTACGTCGTACCGAGAATGAACAATGGTCAAGTGGACTATAGGTGTGTGTTGGTTATCCATTACGTACTCCGGTTAAAGTCTTAATGATGATTTGTGCGGCATTTCCTGTACCATAAATATCAGGCACATAAGAAACCGACTGGGAAAAAGCTTCCGCATATTGTTCTGAGCTTGAGGTCGAAAAATCAAGCAGAATATTCCATCCTATATCGGTCAATTCCTTCCAGCTTGTGTTTTCCATCATGACGCCGCAGCGTTTCCCTAAGTAATATGCTTCTTTCTGTAATCCGCCGCTGTCTGAAATTACGCAGAAGCAATTTTGAATAAGTCCCATCAATTCAAGGTACCCTAGCGGTTGAGTCAGTTGCCAATGATCAATAAGATCCTTTAAGTTGAATTCATCAATTCGCTTTAGTGTCCTAGGATGGATCGGCAAAACAGGAGTTATGGAAAGCCTAGCGCACAAAGAGTCAATTCCTTTCAGAATAGAACGAAGTTTATGGGGCGAATCAACGTTAAAATCCCGATGAAGGGTAATAACAGCATACCTGTTATCAGCAAGTCCAAGAGAATGCTGTTCTGTTGAACGGAAGCGCGGTTTCATTTTAACGAAAAGATCGTACATGATATCACCGGCTAGGACAACGCCGGAGGACTGCCCTTCATGAAGAAGATTCTCAACGCCAAGCTGGGAGCAGCAAAATAACCAAGAAGAGATTCTATCGCAGAGTTGTCGATTGATCTCTTCCGGCATTCCTGTAATATCTTGACGTAGACCTGCTTCAATATGTGCAATCGGTATTTTGAGTTTCGCTGCAACAAGAGCGCCGGCAAGTGTCGTATTTGTGTCCCCGTAAATTAGCACGATGTCAGGTTTTTCTTTGAGAACGACTTTTTCAAATGCGATCATTGCCGCAGCGGTCATTGCTGCATGACTGCCTGAGCCGACATGCAGGAAGTACTGTGGTTGAATAATACCTAACTCTTGAAAGAAAACATCCGACATGTCAGCGTCATAGTGCTGACCGGAGTGAACGACAATATGCTCCCATGGAGTTGCCTGCCGCACAGCGTTGCTGAGGGCTGCTTCTTTGATGAATTGGGGACGAGCGCCAATGAGCGATACAACTTTCATATTTTCACCACCGTGAGAGAAAATGCTCAGGGAATCTATAGAGACGTCAGTAATTGACACCTGAAGAAAAATCCCTGAGATGCAATGTAATTACTTCAACATAAACTGCGCGTATTGATGCACGCAGTAGAACGGAATTATAATGTTTTTTGTAAAATATCGATGAACCGTTGAGCTAAAATTGGATAGGCATGATGATTCAAAACATATGTTTTCCCGCGTTCTCCCATTATTTGTCGCATTTCTGGCGGAGTATCCCAGAGTTTTAATATTGCATTTGATATTGATTCAGGCTCCTCGTATTGAGCAGAATAGCCGCATCTGGAATTTTTTACGATGTTTGGAATATCTCCAAAAGCAAGGATAATTGGTTTGCTTGCCATCATATAATCAAATAATTTATTCAGAGCTAGTCCGGAAGAATATAAAGGAGCACACCTACGATCACCCCCAGCAAACAGAACATCCATTTGTTTTAAAAAGCAAGGAACGTTAAGCTTGGGGAGTGGCGGTAAAAAAGTAGTGTTGTTTAAATTAAAGTCTTTTGCCATATGCTGAAGATGTGCTTTTTCTGTTCCGTCTCCGAGGAGAATGAAATGAACGGCTTTGTTTTTTTGTTGTAAAATCTGTGCAGCTGCAAGAAGAGACTCAAGAGCATTGGACTTTGCATGTCCTCCTGCATAGCCCACGCAAAATTTATTGGCACTGTGTAGCGTATCTAAAACTTTTTGATATTCATTTGGTAATATGTTATCAGTATTAGCCCACTCTTCAGGCATAATTCCGTTGGGAACACAGAAGAACTTGGTCGGATCTAGGCCGTGTTGTTGAAGATGAGGTGACGCTTCGGACAGAAGTGAAATCACTTTGTCCGCATTGCGGCACCAGTAATTTTCAGCTCGCTGCATAATGCGGATAAACGGGTGAGTCGGTTTGTAATTTCCGAGAAGCATGGGACTCATGGGCCACAAGTCGTGAAGCTCGAAAACGAACTGCGCTCCCGTTTTTTTGGCAATCCAATGAGCAGGATAGGCGTCCAAGGGGTATGTCGATGAAGCAATAACAGCATTGAGATGACGTTCTTTTGCGATTCTCGGCAAAAAACGGTATAACTGCAAAATGAAAGACAGCATATTAGCGATTCGTCTCACCCCGTTGCCTGTATATGCAGGGGTTTTGAGCCAAACAATACGGATCCCTTCTTCTGTGGAAGTCGTACAGGCACGAGTAACTTTAGGTTGGCACATTCTTAGATGGGAAAATGATGCTGCTACAATGGTTACGCTGTGCCCTTGTTTTACCCATTCCTTTGCCAAGTACCACGGTCTATATTCCATGCCGAGTTGGGGCGAACCTGCGTAGTGGTTAATCAACAAAATATTCAACGGGATTCTCCTCGCTAATAGATATTTTGTTTTTTGTGGATGAGATAATAAAAAATTAAGAAAACACCCAGTATAACTCCGCTGAGGAACACAGTATAAGAAAGGACGGATGCAAATGCAAAAAGAAAGGAATCTGCAAGGCATGAACGTCATTATCGAAGACGGGGCTGTAATTGATCCTTCCGTCTATATTGGGTATAACGTTATTATCCACTCAGGCGTTGTTATTGGAGCTAATTGTAAAATACTTGATGGAGCGATCCTTGGAAAAGAGCCAGCAAAAGCGATAATGAGCGCGACAACTAGCAGTTCGGTAGAATTGCCGCCCTTGGTCGTTGGCCAAGGAGTAACAGTTGGTGCTTCCTGCGTATTATACCGTGGAGCAGACATAGGCGATAGTGTTTTTTTAGGCGATTTGGCGACAGTAAGGGAGAATGTAACTGTTGGTGAAGGAACCATTATCGGACGCGGCGCTACGATTGAGAACAAAGTGGCTATTGGGAGACGTTGCAAGATTGAAAGTAACGCCTATATTACGGCTTTTAGTGCTATCGAGGACTTCTGCTTTGTCGCGCCCTGCGTCATTTTCAGCAACGATAATTTCTTAGGAAGAACAGAGGAAAGGAAAAAACACTTTCGTGGGCCACGTCTTCGGCTGGGGGCAAGGGTAGGCGCAGGAGCTGTGTTGCTCCCCTGGGTCGAGCTTGGCGAAGATGCGCTGGTCGCTGCAGGGAGCGTGGTGACCCGTGATGTTCCTGCCCGTAAGATTGTTATGGGGTGCCCTGCGCGCGTGTGTCGTGATGTTCCGACCGAACAGCTAATTGAAAATCAGATTTTTTATGATCATGACGATTTAAACAAGAAAGGGTAGGCTTTTTGCACCGTTCAGTACGTGTCAAAATGATCTTGCTTTAACGTTAATACAGCGGGATTCGATAGCCTGCTTTGGTTATAGGGCGATGTCTTGACCTGTCGCCGACTGGCTGTTAAAATATTCGCGCATTTTGTCATGTATCTAGCAGAGAATAAGAAAGGGGGAGAGCGGCGTCATGAGGCAAAATAGACGTTTTGGGATTATTATAGATGGCGTGTCTCGCTCTCTCTCGTGGTAGCTCTGACGACGAGCTGACGTTTCATGCCGTGAAAGAGAGCGGGAGAGTCCCGCTCTCTTTTTTGTTTCATGCTCTCGATAATCTCGTGAAGAAAGGTGACTTGGATGGCGCAGGATTATAAGTCAACGCTGCATTTGCCTCAGACGGACTTCCCGATGCGGGCCGGGCTGGCACAAAAGGAGCCCCAGATTCTGGAGTTTTGGAAGCGTAAAGGCGTGTACGACAAACTTCAGAAGAAGAACTTTAACGGGCCGAAGTTCTCTTTTCATGACGGTCCGCCGTACGCCAACGGCGAAATGCACTTGGGGCACGCGCTGAACAAGAGCCTGAAGGATTTTGTCGTCAAGTACCGTTCAATGAACGGGTACGCGTGTCCTTATGTGCCCGGCTGGGATACTCACGGTTTGCCGATTGAATTGAAGGTGTTGAAAGACGGCGGGCTGGACAAGGATTCCATCTCTCCGGTGGAGTTGCGCCAAAAATGCGCCGAGACGGCCCGATATTGGATTGGCCGTCAGAAAGAGGGGATGATTCGTCTCGGCTGTTTCGCCGACTGGGAACATCCCTATATGACCCTTCAGCCCGAGTACGAGGCCGCCGAGCTGGACGCACTGGCTGGGATGGTTGAAAAGGGGTACGTGTATCGAGGGCAGAAGCCGGTGTACTGGTGCATTGACTGCCAGACCGCTTTAGCCGCTGCAGAAATTGAGTACGGCGACGAGACGTCTCCTTCAATCTTTGTGGCCTATTCGATGGAAGATTTATCTTCCAAGTTCCCTGAACTCGCTGGTGAGCCGGTGAGCGTGGTCGTTTGGACGACGACGCCGTGGACTCTTCCGGCCAGTATGGCTGTCGCTGTGGGGCTCCAGTACGATTATGGCTTTTACCGAGTTGAGAAGCGACTGTACCTTTTGGCCTGCGGCATGGTTGACTCGGTGGCTCAGGCGACGGGGCTGACGTTTGGCGAGCCCGTCCTGACTGTTAAAGGTCAGGCTCTTGAAGGCTGCGTCGCGTTTCACCCGTTCTTGGACAGAAAGACGCCGATTGTTCTGGCAGATTATGTGACGCTCGACGCGGGGACCGGCTGCGTTCACACGGCGCCCGGGCACGGCGTGGAGGACTATGAGACGGGCTGCCGGTACGGGATTGAGATTTACAACCCGGTGGACGGCCGCGGGCGCTTCACCCCTGACACCCCCTTGGTCGGTGGTATGGACATTGAGAAGGGCGCGCAGACTGTGATGCAGACGCTTCGCGACAGCGGGCGTCTTCTAGGCGTGAAGAAGATCGTTCACTCGTATCCGCATTGCTGGCGGTGCCATAAGCCGGTGGTTTTTCGTTCGACGGATCAGTGGTTTATCAACGTGGAGGCGTTCCGCGAAGAGGCTTTGAAGGCTATCGACGAGGACGTCAAGTGGATGCCCACTTGGGGGCACGACCGGATTTATAACATGGTGCGCGAGCGGTCCGACTGGTGCATTTCCAGACAGAGAATCTGGGGAGTTCCAATTCCTGCCTTCACCTGTAGCCAGTGCGGCGAGACGATCCTGACGGCCGATCGGATTCGGGTGGTGAGCGCGCGGGTCGCGCGATTTGGAAGCGACTATTGGTGGTCCAAGGACGCGGAGGAACTGCTCGGTCACGAGTTAGCTCGTTGTCCTCACTGCGGCGGAGCGCTGAGTAAGGGAACAGATATTTTGGACGTGTGGTTTGATTCCGGCGTGAGCCATTTTGCGGTGCTCAAAGGGCGTCCAGAACTTTCGTGGCCTGCCGACTTATACCTTGAAGGGGCCGACCAGCACAGGGGCTGGTTCCAGACGTCACTTTTGGCGTCCGTAGCGGTGACAGGAAAATCGCCGTATAAGGCCGTCCTGACGCACGGGTTCTTCATGGACGGCGAGGGCCGGAAAATGTCCAAGTCCTTGGGCAACGTCGTTTCGGCTCAGAAGATTGTCGAGAAGTACGGCGCTGACATTCTCCGCCTGTGGGTTGCCTCAACCGATTACCGTTCAGATATGAGAATTTCGTACAAGATCGTCGATTCCCTCGTCGAGTCGTACCGGCGGATTCGCAACACGGCTCGGTACTTGCTCGGCAACCTTCACGGCTTTAACCCGTCAACAGATCGGGTGCCGTACGAGAAGATGGGCGAGTTCGACCGTTGGGTTCTCGCGCTGCTGAATCGGACGATCCGTCGGGTGACTGAGAGCTATGAGAATTACGAGTTCCATATCCCGACGATGACGATTCATCAGCTGTGCGTCAACGAGCTCAGCTCGGTCTATTTGGACGTCAACAAGGACCGGCTCTACGCAGATCCTGAAAACGACACGGCTCGGCGGGCGACTCAGACGGTCATGTGGGAGCTTCTGACGACTTTGACGCGCATGTTGGCTCCGGTACTGAGCTTTACGTCCGAGGAGATCTGGCAGGCGGCGAAAGAGATTGATCCCTCCCTTGAAGAAAGCGTCTTCCTCGCCGAGTGGCCCAAGCCGAACGAGTCGCTGATCGACGAGGAACTGCTGGCCCGGTGGGATAAAATTCTGGCGGTCAGAGGAGCGGTCAGCAAGGCGCTGGAGGAGGCGCGGGCCAGCGGTCAGATCGGCCAGTCCCTCGAGGCAGCGGTGACGGCTTCGCTGCCGGAGGAGTACCGGTCCTTGCTAAGCGAAAGGGAATGGAACGACCTGTGCATCACTTCCAGCTTCAAGCTAGGAGAGCTGCCCGGGGTTCCTGCCGATGAAATGGGCGTGGCCCTGAGCGTCAGCCGCGTTGAAGGGCAGAAGTGCCCGCGCTGCTGGAAGTACGTGACGCACTGGGACGAAAACGGGCTGTGCGATCGCTGCCACAGCATTATTTAGCAGACGGGCTCGGAGTCTTCCGAGCCCGTTTTTCAGCGGTCTTTCAGGAGGCGTTTCATGGATTCCCGACGAATCGTCGTTGAGCCTTCGGACGCAGGCAACAGGCTGGACCTGTACCTGTCAGGCCAGCTTGAGCTGAGCCGCAGCGCGGTCGGCCGTCTCATTTCCGGCGGTCTCGTCTCTGGCGTCGGAAAGGTTAAAGCGTCCCGCGTTGTCGTTTCAGGAGACTGGTTTGACGTTTCTATGCCAGAGCCTTCGGAGGAGAGCGTGGTTCCGCAGGACGTGCCCTTTCGTACGGTCTACGCGGACGACTGGCTGGCTGTGGTTGAAAAGCTGGCTGGGATTGCGGTTCATCCCGGCGCGGGGCGAAAGGACGGCACGTTGGTCAACGGACTGGTAAAGACCTTCGGCCCCCTCCCTGGCGCGGGACTTCGTCCTGGGATTGTTCACCGGCTTGATATCGGCACGTCAGGTCTCATGGTCGTGGCTCGCACGCCGCAGGCTTATCTCTTCCTTCAGAGGGAGTTTTCCCAGCGCCGAGTGGAGAAGACGTACCTCGCTCTTGTCCACGGTTGGATTCCAGCCAGCCAGGGGACGTTGGACGGGCCGATCGGCCGGAGTAGGTACGACCGGCTGAAAATGGCCGTTCGGGCCGACGGCCGCCGAGCCGTGACGAGGTACAGAACTCTGTGGACGCGAGGAAGCCTCTCTTTGACGGCCTGTCGGATTGAAACAGGGCGAACGCACCAGATTCGGGTGCATATGGCTTCGATAGGGTGTTACCTTGACGGCGATCGGCTCTACGGGCCAAAGGACGTGAGCCGGCACTTCCTTGAGGGGCGGGTGTTCCTGCACGCGTGGCGCCTTTCGTTTCATCACCCGTCCGACGGCCGGACGATGAACTTTCGCTCTCCCTTGCCTGATGAGCTGATAGGCGTGCTGAAAAAAATTCGGTCAGAATAAAGGAGCCCTTCAGTTTGAATGGCTCCTTTTTGAATGGCTCTATTGATGTGTCTGATAATGTTTTTATGACTCAAAAGAGAGAATTTCTTTCCACGCCAGCCGGTCGGCTCTGAGTGGGGTGCTGTCCCGGTAGGTGACCTGTGCGGGGCCGGCTCCCGCGATGTGGTGAACGTGCTTGCGGGCGGTTCGGTCAACGTTCCATGACGGCTCGCAGCAGGAGCTGTAAAAGAGGGCCAGCGACGCAGCGGCGGCACAGGCCCGATCGAACGCCTCCTGATCCGCCGGCGGCTGACGGAGAATGACGTGAGAGCCCGGGCGCTCGTGAACGTGAAACCACAAGTCGTCGCTTTTAGCCGCTTCAAAAGTAACGTACCGGTTCCCTCGTTCGTTCATCCCAACTAAAATGGTTGTTCCATCCAAGTTGAACCGAAGGTGCGGGGGAAGGGCGGCGTCCCTGTTCTTAGCCGGACTTTTCTCCTGACGGCCGTATTGGCGGGTAATTTGGGCTGCAAGCAGCTTGAGCGTCGATGGGTCGTCGACGCGCCGCAAGTTTTCCTCTAGGCCTGTCAGGTCGTCCAGCTCGTTTTGGAGCGTTTCGGTCTGCTGTGTGACCGCTTGGCTGTCCACGCTGAGCTTTCTGTACTTTTTAAAGTACCGTTCGGCGTTCGCCCGGGGTGAGCGGCTCAGGTCCAGTTGGACCTTGACGGTCTGCTGGCCTTCCTCGTCCCAGTAGGGGAGAGTCATTTCTGGCGCAGGCTTTAAGGCGAGCGCGGAAAGGTTTTGAATGATGGCCTCGCCCGCTCGGCGGTACCGGTCTCTGGATGCGGACGCTTTGAGCAGATTGGTCAGATCGTCCAGGTGTTTGCGCCGACGAGAGATGGCCCGCTCCAAAATTTTTGAAGCGTCTTTGGAAATATCTTTGAGAGCCCGTCGCTCTATTTCGCCGAAGACGGCGTTTGACGCTTCTTGAAGGGCATTCCAGGCCGCGGGCTTTGCGTCGGGCAGCAGAACGCCGCAGCGAGTGAGAAGTGAACCGGCCCACTGGAGAATCGGGGCGCCGAACAGGGCTTCCCGAAGCCATTGGGCCCCGCGTCGGGCGCTTTCGTCCCGAAGACGGCGAATGAGCGACGGTCCCATTCCCTGTGCGGACGGAAGAAGCTCCAGCAGCTGAGAATCGGTCAGCTCAGGCGAGAGTGGACAGGTTCGCAGTGGAGGCGGCGGGGCGTAGGAGAACCCGGGAAAGATCGGGCGGAGCTGATTCTGCTCCGGCGGCTCGTGCCGCCCGGCCTCGATGATTTTTTTGTCCTCGTCGGTCAAAACGGCGTTTGCCGGCTGACCGGCGAGCTCAAAGGCGAGAAAGTAGAACTCCTGGCTACCGGCTCCGACGAAGCGGCTGAATTTCAGCTCTAAAAGCCGGTCACCGTTTGGCTGGACAGCGCAGGCTAGCTTTGCGCCGGTAAGGTATTTTGTCAGGGCCGCGGCAAACGACGTGGGCTGTGAAAAAGACTTGAGAAGGCTTCGGGCCTTTTGCGGCGGCAGAACGCACAGTCCAGAGGAGTCGGGACGCCAGCAGAAAAACAGTGTGTCGGCGCCGCGCCACTCAAGGCTCAGCCAGCCGGGGCCGCCAAAGACGCGGGTGACTGGCCGTCCAACGTAGTCATTTTGAAGATCGCTGAGCCATGCGGCGACCAGTTCGCTTCCTACATTCACCGCGGATCCCTCCTGTCACCTTGTCATCGACGAGCCGGAGACTAGAGTAGCCTAGAAAAGAGAGCTTGACAAGTCTCGCTCACAACGCTAGAATACTCGTCGTCGAACTTGGGGCTGTGGCGCAGCTGGGAGCGCGATTCGTTCGCAACGAATAGGTCGCGGGTTCGAATCCCGTCAGCTCCACCATTTTTTCCTTTCGGGGCGTAGCGCAGTCTGGTTAGCGCACCTGCTTTGGGAGCAGGGGGTCGAAGGTTCGAATCCTTTCGCCCCGACCATGCTATGCGGCGCCCGATCAGAGGATGCGGAAATAGCTCAAGTGGTAGAGCACTAGCCTTCCAAGCTGGGGGTTGCGGGTTCGAGTCCCGTTTTCCGCTCCATTTACCTGCGCCGGTAGCTCAGCCGGATAGAGCAACGGCCTTCTAAGCCGTAGGTCACGGGTTCGAATCCTGTCCGGCGCGCCATCTTATTTTTTTTATGGTGGATGTAGTTCAGCTGGTTAGAACGCCGGATTGTGGATCCGGAGGTCGGGGGTTCGAATCCCCTCATCCACCCCACCTTTTCGCCTTCGCTGCGGCAAGAATGTGGATCGTTAGCTCAATTGGCAGAGCACCTGACTCTTAATCAGGGGGTTACAGGTTCGATTCCTGTACGATCCACCATCTATTTTTCGCGAGAGTGGCGGAATGGCAGACGCGCCAGACTTAGGATCTGGTGCCTTCGGGCGTAGGGGTTCAAGTCCCCTCTCTCGCACCAACAATTGTTGCGGATCGTTAGCTCAATTGGCAGAGCACCTGACTCTTAATCAGGGGGTTACAGGTTCGATTCCTGTACGATCCACCATCCTGTCGTTTCCTCCGGCCTGCTGGCCGGAGTTTTTTTATCTGTCATTTTATGCTGCAGACGGCATGTTCTTTGTCCTTGGGGTGTCGCCCGCTTCCGCGGCGTGTGATATACTCTTTGATTGTAATCGAATCTGCATTCACAGGCTTGAAAGGAGTGCTTCTCGTGAAGTCGGAACTTCTGTCACAGGAGAAGAATGTTGTTACAGTGAAAATCACGATCCCTGCCGAGGATTTTTCCGCTCAAGTTTCTCGGACAATCGCTTCGGTCGGACGCAAGGCAAACATCCCCGGATTTCGTAAGGGGAAGGCGCCGCGGCGCGTGGTGGAGATGCGGTTCGGCAAGGAGGCCCTGAGGGCTGAAGCGCTTGAGGAAATGCTCGCCAAGACCATGGAAGAGGTGTCTTCTGAGTACGATTTGGAGCCCATCGACGAGCCTAAAGTCGACGTCAAGGACATGGAAGAAGGTCACGACGTGGTTCTGGAAGCGACCTTCGAAGTGAAGCCGGAGGTTACTCTTCCTGAGTTCGGCGAGATAACCGCCGAAAAACCGTCGTTTGTCATCTCTGACCAGATGGTCGCTGACGGTGTTGAGAACGTCCGCCGGTCCCACGGCGAATGGAAGACGTCTGCCAATCCGAGCGCAAGCGGCGACCGGGTGAAGGCCGCCTACACGACGACTATCAAGGACGACGCCGGCTCGATTCTGTCATCCCATGAGCCGAAAGTGGAGACGTTCATGCTCGACTCCCTCTCGCTCAAGCAGGAAATTGTCGACGCGCTGCTTGGAGCAGTCGCCGGCGACAAGCGCCATGCGGAAGTCCGTATCGACGACTCCTATCAGGACAAGGCTCTGGCGGGCAAAATGGCCTGCTACGATTTTGACGTTCAGGAGATCTTGGAGCTGGAGCCCGCAGCTTTGACCCCGGAGCTCTTTAAAAAAGCTACTGGGAAGGACCTGAAGACTGAAGACGAGCTGAAAGCGCACCTGCGGAGCACCATGGAAGAGCGCCTTGAGTCTGACAGCCGCCGCGCGGCCGAAAGCGACGCGCTGAAAAAGATCTGCCAGCTGGCTTCTGTCGAACTGCCCGAGACGATGGTGCAGCGCCAGAAGGCTCATCTGCTTCGACGGGCTGAGGAGAACGTGAAAAACCGCACGGGCCTCACGCTGGAAGAGTATTACGCTCAGAGCGGGCAGGATTTTGAAGGGTTTAAGTCCCAGCTTGATACCGAGGCCCGCAACGACGTGAAAGAATACCTTGTGATGGACGCCTGCACCGAAAAGTTCGGCGTTAACGTTCAGCCCGAGGACTTGGACAAGGAAATCGAGACGATGGCGGCGAACTACCACGTAGCCCCCGAGAGCGTCAAGGCCATGCTCCAGAAGAAGCCGGATGATCTTCGCAGCCTGATCTCGTCGGCCAAGTACCGCAAGACGTTGGACGCGGTGATGGGCGCTGTCAAGACCGTCGAAGTGAACAAAAACGCCGTGCCTGAGGCTGGCAAGTAATTCGCCTGACGGAAAGGAGCGTACCTGTGGACTATTTCCCCATTCCGTACGTTATCGAGCAGACAGGGCGGGGCGAACGCAGCTACGATATATATTCCCGTCTGCTCAAGGATCGGATTATCTTTCTTGGAAGCGAGATCAACAGCCTCGTGGCGAACTCCATCGTGGCTCAGATCCTCTTTTTGGAAAGCGATCAGCCTGACCGCGATATCTGCCTATACATCAACTCGCCCGGCGGCGAGGTGACCTCCGGGTTGGCGATATACGACACGATGCGGTACGTCAAGTGCGACATCTCGACCATCGTCGTCGGGATGGCTGCCAGCATGGCGTCCATCCTTCTGGCTGCCGGAACGCCCGGCAAGCGAATCGCCCTCCCGAACTCTCAGGTGATGATCCACCAGCCGATGGGCGGGGCGTACGGGCAGGCCAGCGACGTGGAAATTCACGCCCGCGAGATCCTCAAAACGCGCCAGCGGTTGAATGAGATCTTGGCGCTTCATACCGGTCAGCCGCTTTCCCGAATCGAAGTTGACACTGACAGGGATCACTTCCTGTCGGCAGCCGAAGCGCAGTCATACGGCTTGGTCGACCGGGTTATCGAAAAAAGATAGTTTCCCCAACCGCGCAGGCAGGAGTTCCTGCCTGCGCGCGTACATTTGCGCCGAAGGCGCGTTGTTCAGGAGGAATGCCAGTGCCGCGCAAGGACGATGCGAACAAGAATATCACCTGTTCATTCTGCGGGCGCACCGCTGACGACGACGTTCACATTATTACCGGCCCGCAGGGCGTGAACATCTGCAGCGAATGCGTCGGCTTATGTAATAACTACTTGGCGACCCTGCCTGACAGCAAGCCCGGCGCGGACGCGGAAAGCGCCCAGTCGCTTCCTAAGCCGGCAGAAATGAAGGCCTTTCTGGACGAGTATGTCATCGGCCAGGATCAGGCAAAGAAGGCTCTGTCCGTCGCCGTTTACAATCACTACCGCCGTATCGGCTGGCTGGCGCTGGCTCAGGAGTCGGAGGACGTCGAGCTCCAGAAGAGCAATCTGCTTCTGTTGGGGCCGACCGGCAGCGGCAAGACGCTTCTGGCTCAGACTCTGGCGCGCAAGCTGAACGTTCCGTTTGCCATGTCCGACGCGACGACGTTAACCGAAGCCGGATACGTCGGCGAAGACGTGGAGAACATCCTCCTTCGTCTGATTCAAGCGGCAAACTTTGACGTCAGCGCGGCAGAGCACGGGATCATCTATCTGGACGAAATTGATAAGATCGCCAGAAAGTCCGAGTCGGTATCAATCACCCGAGACGTTTCCGGCGAAGGGGTCCAGCAGGCGCTGCTTAAAATCCTTGAAGGAACGGTGGCCAACGTGCCGCCTCAGGGAGGCAGAAAACACCCGCAGCAGGAGTTCATCGCCATTGATACCCGGAACATTCTCTTCATCTGTGCCGGAGCTTTTGACGGCCTTGAAGAGATCATCGCCCGCCGGCTGAACCGACACGTCATCGGCTTTGGCGGCGAGAATCAGGAGCGGAAGCGTGACGTTTCGTACGACCTGCTGTCTCAAGTGGAGCCGGAAGACCTGATTCACTACGGTTTTATTCCCGAGCTGACCGGCCGCCTTCCGCTGGCCGTGGCGCTTCGGACGCTGGACGAAGACGCGCTTGTCCGAGTCCTCACCGAGCCGAAAAACTCCCTTGTGCGGCAGTACCAGGCCATCTTCGCGCAGGAAGGGGCGGAGTTGGAGTTCACGCCGCAGGCTCTTCGGGCAATCGCTCAAAAAGCGGTTAACAAGAAGGCTGGCGCCCGCGGTCTCCGGTCCATCATGGAAAACCTCATGCTCGATTTGATGTACGAAGTTCCGTCGTCGTCGCGTCCGGTCAGCAGAGTAGTGATCGGTGAAGCGTGCGTTACCGGCGGCGAGGAACCAGAAATAATCTACGGAACGACCGGGGCCGGTCGGCAGGCGAAAAAAGCAAAGGAAAGGATTTCATGACGCCAGTTATTCCCCTTCGAGACACGGTCATGTTTCCCGGCGCAGTGACGCCGCTTTACATCGGTCGTCCGGAATCAATGGCAGCGGTGAACTTGGCTGGAAAGAGCGACGAGAAATTGGCCTTCGCCGTGGCTCAGCGCCAGTCGGACACCGATAATCCCGGACCGGAAGACCTTTTTGCGGTCGGGACGGTTTGCCGGCTTCTTCAGGTCATTCACATGCCCAACGGCGCCCTCAAGGTTCTCCTTGAGGGCTTGCGTCGTTTTCGCGCTCGGTCGTTTGTCCTGTCTGACGGGATGATGAGCGCCGATCTGGTGACCGATCGGTTTGAGACCTGCGAGCCTGCTCGGCTGGAAGCCCTGCGCCGTGCCGCTGAGGAGGAATACATTCGGTACGTGGACCTTCACCCGCGAATGCCGGAAGAGCTCAAGGCGTACCTGTCGTCTCAGTCTGACCCTGACAAGGCGGCGGACTTGATGGCGTTTCACAACGATCTTTCCCGAGAGGTCCGCCAGTCCCTGCTGGAGTGTTTTTCGCCGGAATCGCGGCTCAAACTGCTGCTTCGTCACCTGATGGAAGAAGTCGAGATGCTTCGGCTGAAAAAGGACGTTCAGGTCAAGACGGCGGCTCAGATCTCAGAAAAGCAGAAAGAATACTTCCTGCGGGAGCAGCTGCAGGTCATCAACAGCGAGTTGGGCGGCTCAGATGAGTCGGAATACAAGGAAAAGATCGACAGCGCGGACCTCCCGGACGGCGTGCGGAAAGTCCTTCAGAGGGAGAACGCCAGGTTGGGGACGATGGCGCCGCTGTCGCCGGAAAGCTCGGTCGTTCGCACGTACATGGACTGGCTTCTTGATCTGCCGTGGAACAAGACAGCGAAGGAAAACGATGACCTAGCCTCGGTTCGCTCGGTTTTGGAAAAGAACCACTACGGCCTTCAAAAGGTCAAAGACCGACTTGTTGAGTTCGTCGCTGTCCGAATATTGGCAAAATCATCGGCTCAGGCTCAGATTCTTTGCCTTGTCGGGCCTCCGGGAGTAGGGAAAACGTCCCTAGGCCAGTCGGTCGCCCAGGCGCTGGGCCGGCCGTTAGTCAGCTTCTCTTTGGGCGGCATGAGAGACGAAGCTGAAATTCGGGGCCATCGGCGGACCTACATCGGGGCTCTGCCGGGGCGTATTATTCAGAAAATCCGCGAGGCAGGCGCCAAAAACCCGGTGATGCTGTTGGACGAGGTTGACAAGCTGGGAAGCGATTTTCGCGGAGATCCGGCGTCGGCCCTGTTGGAAGTGCTGGACCCCGAGCAAAACGCCCATTTCACCGACCATTACTTAGAAGTCCCGTTTGACTTGAGCGACGTGCTGTTCATCACGACCGCAAACGTCACTCACACGATCCCGTCGCCGCTTTTGGACCGAATGGAACTGATCGAGCTTGCCAGCTACCTGCCGGAGGAAAAAGAGCAAATTGCCCGCCGACACCTGATTCCCAAGCTCTACAGCCAGACGGGAATGACAAAAGCCGAGCTGAAAATTACGCCTCAAGCCGTCAGAGAAATCATAAAAGGCTACACTCACGAAGCGGGCGTCCGCGAACTGAATCGCAAGCTGGCGACGATCTTCAGAAAGCGAGCCGTATCAGTATTGGAAGAGCAGGCCGACGGTTCAAAACGGTCAGTGACGGTTCGAAAGGCCGATCTCGGAGAGCTGTTGGGGGCTCCCCGGCTGAAAGACTCAAGGCTTCCCAAGACGCCAGAGGCAGGGTACGCCATCGGCCTCGCGTGGACGGCCGCAGGCGGCGACGTTCTCGTCATTGAAGCGGCTAACTCAAAGGGGAAGGACGTCCTCACCCTGACGGGCAACTTGGGCGCGGTGATGCAGGAATCCGCTCAAACCGCTCTCGGTTGTCTGAAAGCCCAGTGGAAGCACCTGACAAAGCGTCCTGTGCCTAACTGGTCGCAGGCTGCCCTTCACGTTCACGTCCCAGAAGGAGCTATTCCGAAGGACGGCCCGTCGGCTGGAGTTACCATCGCGACGGCTCTGTTTTCTGCCCTGACAGGAAGGCCGTTCCGGCCTGATCGGGCGATGACTGGGGAGATATCGCTGCGCGGGCAGGTGCTGCCTGTCGGCGGCCTGAGGGAAAAAATCCTCGCTGCCCGGCGCGCCGGGCTGAAGGCCGTCGCGCTTCCTCAGGCGAACGAGCCGGACATCTTGGACTTGGAGCCGTGGGTGACAGAGGGCGTCGAGCTGACGTTCATTGATACGCTGTCCCAGGCGCTTTCCTGGGCGATTGGAGACGAGTGATGCGCTGGCAGGCACAACTGAGAGTCACGGCGTTTACGCCTGAACAGATACCGCCTGCAGAGGGACCTGAAATCGCCTTTGTCGGCCGGTCAAACGTCGGCAAGTCGACTCTGCTCAACGGGCTCATGGGCCAGAAGCTGGCTCACGTCAGTTCTAAGCCCGGCAAGACGCGGAGCATCAACTTTTACTCTGTCGAGGCGGGGCGAAAGTTCACCCTCGTGGACTTGCCCGGTTTTGGGTATGCCGCTCTGAGCCGGTCAGAGCGGGAGTCGTGGAACCGTCTCATCGGAGATTTCCTGTCGACGCGAGGGGCACTTCGTCTGATCGTCCATCTGGTCGATATCCGCCACGGGCTTCTTGCGAAGGACGAGGACTTTCAGGAGTGGAGCCGAAACTTGGAGACGCCGGTGTTCGTCGTGTTTACTAAGGCGGACAAGATTTCTTCGGGCAAGCGGAGCGGCCTCGTCCGGCAGTATGTTTCAGCCGGTTTGCGGTCTTGGGATAAACCTCTGGTCTGCTCAAGTCAGGAGCCTAAGACCATAGAGGCGCTGAGAAGCTTTATAGAAGCCTTTCTTGACCGCTCGGACGGGGCAAGTGAAGAGGAGGGGAAATAACGTGCCGAAAAGAAACAGGGAGTTGGACAAGAATTACGACCCTCGGCCGCTGGAAGATAAGTGGTATCAGTGGTGGATCGATCAGGGGCTGTTTCACGCCGACGAAAATGACGATACCCGCGAGACGTTCACCATCGTGCTGCCTCCGCCGAACGTCACTGGCGCCCTTCACGTCGGGCACGCGTATGATCACACGCTGCAGGACGTGCTGTGTCGGTATAAGCGGGCCCGCGGGTACAACGTGCTTTGGCTGCCTGGGACCGACCATGCCGGGATCGCAACGCAGAACGTGGTGGAGCGCGCTCTGGCCAAGCAGGGGCTCAAGCGGCAGGATCTCGGTCGGGAAGCATTCATCGAGAAGGTATGGGAGTGGAAGAAGGAGTACGGCGGCCGTATCGTCTCGCAGATGAAGCGGCTCGGCGACTCGTGCGATTGGGACCGTGAACGGTTTACCATGGACGAAGGCCTGTCAAAGGCGGTTCGGGCGGTTTTCGTCCGGCTGTACGAGAAGGGCCTGATCTATCGGGGTAAATACATCGTCAACTGGTGCCCGCGGTGTCATACCGCCTTGTCTGATATCGAGGTTGAACACGCCGAGGAGCCGGGACACCTGTACTTCGTCCGTTATCCCTTTGCGGACGGCCAGGGGCATATCCTCGTAGCCACGACCCGGCCGGAGACGATTCCGGCTGACGTGGCTGTCGCGGTGTCGCCTGAGGATCCGGACAAAAAGGCTCTGGCCGGCAGAAAGGTCGTCGTTCCTCTGACCGGCGGACGGGTTGTCCCAATAGTGGCGGACAACATGGTTGACCCGGCATTTGGAACCGGCTTTGTGAAAATCACTCCGGCCCATGACCCGAACGACTTTTTAGCCGGACAGCGGCATGGCCTTCCGACGATTCAAATCATCGATGAAAACGGGATAATGACGGACGACGCCGGCGCTGAGCTGGCCGGCAAGACCGTAGTGGAGGCCCGGCCTCGGAGCGTTCAGCTCCTTCAGGAGGGAGGTTTCCTCGAAAAGATCGAGGACCTGCCGCACCAAGTGGGGCACTGCTATCGGTGCAATACGGTTGTGGAGCCGTACCTTTCCGAACAGTGGTTCGTCAAAGTGGCGCCGCTTGCCCAGAAGGGCGTTCAGGCCAGCAAAGAGGGCCGGATTCGTTGGATTCCGAACCAGTGGGATAAAACGTATTACCAGTGGATGGACGGCGTCCGCGACTGGTGCATTTCCCGCCAGCTCTGGTGGGGGCACCGAATTCCCGCGTGGACCTGCGGCGACTGCGGTCACTTGACCGTCTCTGAAACTGACCCAACCCTCTGCCCCAAGTGCGGTTCCCACCATCTGCACCAGGACGAAGACGTGCTGGACACGTGGTTCAGCAGCGCTCTGTGGCCTTTCTCAACCCTTGGCTGGCCTGAGGATACGAAAGAGCTGAAACGGTACTATCCCACGTCCGTGCTGGTGACGGCGTTCGACATCATCTTCTTCTGGGTGTCCCGAATGATCATGATGGGACTTGAGTTCATGGACGGTCGTGAGCCGTTTAAGGACGTGTACATTCACGCGCTGGTCCGCGACGAGCACGGTCAGAAGATGAGCAAGTCGAAGGGCAACGGCATTGATCCGCTCGACATGATCGAGAAATTCGGCGCCGACGCGTTACGGTTCACCGTGGCCTATCTGACAGTACAGGGTCGGGATATCCTGCTGGGCGAGTCCCGAATCGAGACGTGCAAACGGTTCATCAACAAGCTGTGGAACGCGTCGCGGTTCGCTCTGATGAACTTGGGCGACGAGGACTGCGAAGGGCTCCCGGAGCCCTCAGAAATGCGCCTGCACGATCGGTGGCTCCTGTCCCGACTGGCTGGGGTGGAAAAGTCTGTTTCGGCGCTGATGGACGAGTACGACGTCGGCGAGGCGGCCCGGGTGATCTATGACTTCGTGTGGGCCGACCTGTGCGACTGGTACATTGAAATGGCTAAGCCCGCTCTGTACGGCGACGAGGGAGACGGACGGGCGAAAGCGTCGCGTCAAGTGCTGAATCGGGCATTCAAAGACGTGCTTCGGCTGCTGCACCCGTTCACGCCTTTTGTGACCGAAGAGCTCTGGCACGCGTTTGCCTTCGGCGAGCGTCCGATGGAGCTTGAGTCGTGGCCTGACGGGAGTGACCTTCCGACGTCAGAAGACTCGTTGGCTGAAATGAGTTCTCTGCAGGAACTCGTTCGGGCTCTGCGTAACCTCCGCAGCGAAGCGGGGCTTCCGCCCAGCCAGTCGATAGACCGCGCAGTCCTGCGCTTCCGCGAGGCAACCGGCGAGGCGTTCGTCAAGGCACACGAGGACATGATTCGACTGCTCGCTAAAGTCGGGCGGATCGAAGCGCTTGGAAAAGACGACGCCAGACCGCGAAGCTCTTTGACGTCGATCGTCGGGCTCGGACAGGTCTTCCTTCCGGTGGGCGACCTGCTGGACGTGAAGGCGGAAGTCGAGCGTCTGACAGGCGAGCTCAAGAAGGTACAGGCTAACCTTCAGCGCAGCGAGGCAAAACTGTCCAAACCGTCGTTTGTGGAGAACGCCCCAGCTGACGTGGTTGAAAAAGAACGGGAGCGCCTAGAGGACTCGAAACGTCGGATAGCGCGCCTGAGCGAAAATATCGAGAGCCTGTCGCAGGCGTAGTGAGAGAAATGCGCCCATCGGATATAGCCCTTTACGAGAAAGTTGAAAAGGCGCTTTCTGACGTCTCAAGCGACGGATGGCACCCCGGGCTTGAGAGAGTATCGGTGTTGCTCGAAGCTCTTGGAACCCCTCAAGCGTTTCCGGCAATTCATCTGGCTGGGACGAACGGCAAGGGATCCACGGCGGCATTTTTGGAGTCAATCTACCGGGCGGCGGGGTATAAGACCGCGCTGTACACCAGCCCTCACCTGATTCATTTAGGGGAGCGCCTGTTGGTGAACGGGTATCCGCTGCCGCCCGAGCTTTGGGCTGAGGCGAGTCAAAAGGTGGCTCAGACGATTCTGGGGCACCCGTGGTTGTCCCAGCACCGGCCGACCTACTTTGAAACTCTGACGGCGGCCGCCTATCTTCTCGTTCGGGACGCCAAGCCTGACGTCGCCATTATTGAGACCGGAATGGGCGGTCGGCTGGACGCTACGAACATCCTGCCGGACTGCCGTTTGGCTGTGATCACGCCAATCGATTGGGATCACATGGCCTTTTTGGGGAACACCCTTTCGGCCATCGCTTCGGAAAAATTCGGCATCATTGTGCCTGGCCGGCCGGCAATCTTTTCTGACAACCATCCGGAGCTGGCGCCGGAGTTCCGAGCCTGCTGTGCCGCGAAAAATTCTCCGGCCTACACGATGGACGAGTGTCGGATCTTTGACGCTGAAACATCTCTCGACGGCTGTGAGTTCAGTCTCACCACGCCTTGCGGCACGAATCGGTGGTTTTCTAGGCTTCTTGGCACATACCAGCCGGAAAACGCCTCGTTGGCCCTGCGGGCGACTGAAATTCTCCAAAAAGATTTCCCTGTCACCGAAGAGGCGCGGCGGGAGGGGCTGCGGACGGTTCGCTGGCCCGGACGTCTGGAAGTCGTCTCAAGAGACCCTGACGTCATTCTTGACGGAGCGCACAACCCGCACGGAATGAAGGCGCTGACGGATTCTCTTCTCGCTCTGTACGGAAAAGACAGGCTCTTGACCGTCGTTTTTACGGCCATGGCTGACAAGGATTACGCCGGAGAGTTCAGCTACATGTCCAGCCGCTTGAAGATCCGGCTGATCTGCACTCGCGTGCCCCACAACACTCGGTGCGAGTCCGCTCAAGTGCTCGCTCAAAAGGCAACTGGCTATCCGTTCATTGACGTCCCCTTGGCGGTCGAAGACCCAGTCGCCGCTCTGGAGAAAGCCAGGGGCTTTTCAGACCCTGTGATTCTCTGCGGCAGCCTGTACTTTATCGGCTCAATGAGATCTCGGCTGGTCAGCAGCGATGAATGGCGCTGAGCACTCCGACAGCGGCAGCCTTATCTATCCGGTAAGCTCACCGTTTCGTGCGGCGCTGACGCTGCGGAATTGGCAGGGGAAACTGCCCGCTCCATCGTTGGTTCAGGTTCACGGCACGACGGTTATCGACGGGGACGAAGTCTTGGCCGCTTCCGGCCCGCTTCCCGGCGACGGCCTTTTGATCTGCGCGGCTGGTCCTCGCGGCGAATGGGCGCTGCGTTTTGCCGACTGCTTCCCTGTTGTAGTTCAGCCGGAAGGACCATCGCCTTCGTGGCTGCTGGTCATTCACTCCGGCTTTGCAGGGACAGTCAAAAGGATTGCCGCCTGCGGCGTCCAAATGGCGGCGCGCTGCTATCCTGAAACAGACCTTCGGAAAGTCCGAGCATGGATTGGCCCGGGAATTTGTTTCTCCTGCTATGAGCGCGACGAGGACGAGCTGGCCTTGTCAGCTGCCAGCGAGTGGAACTCGGAAAACTGGCGGCGCGAGGGCGGAAAAATCCACTTTGACATCGCCGGAGAAATAGCCGATCAGTTGGCGGAGGTCGGCCTGTTGCCCAGCAAAATTGAACGAATCCCGTACTGCACACGATGCCGCCGGGATTTGTTCTTTTCGTACAGGGGCGGCGACCGAAGCGAGCGAATGTACCTGACGGTTCAGCGAATTGGCTGTTAAAACTCACAAAAAACGGCCGGTCCGTGATAAGATGAATCCAACTGAGCTGTTGTTCGAGGTGACAATATGGATTCGTTAAAAGTCGGCGTCGTCGGTGTAGGCCATTTGGGTCAGCACCACGCCCGTATTTACGCGGAGCTGATGAATACAGAATTGGTCGGCGTTGTCGACAGCAGTCTGGACCGGGTTGAAGAAATTGCGGGCCGGTTCGACGCGCCAGCTTACGACGACTTGGATCGTTTTCTTGACCAGCAGCGGCCCGACGCTGTGAGCGTCGTTGTGCCGACTGTGAGCCACTTTGCGGTAGCGCGCCGTCTGTTGGAACGAGGAATCAACGTCCTCGTGGAAAAGCCTGTGACGACGACCGTCGAACAGGCCGAGTCGTTGCTTCAGCTCGCTCACAAAAAGCACGCCGTTCTGCAGGTTGGGCATATCGAACGATTTAACGGCGCCGTGCGGTATTTGACCAGCGAGCTTTCTGATCCCCTGTTCATCCGTTCAATCCGTCAGGGGCCGTTCGCGTCCCGAATCGCTGACGTTGGCGTCGTTTTGGACCTGATGATTCACGACATCGATATCATCCTTTCGTTGGTCAAGTCGGACGTTCGGTCGATTGTGGCGTCCGGCCGTTCGGTGTGCAGCGATCACGAAGATTTGGCCGTCGCCCACATCGTTTTTGAAAATGGGACGATTGCAGACATTGCCAGCAGCCGCGTTTCTCCTCACAGGACGAGGACGATGGAAGTTACCACCACTGACAGAAGTTACGTCGTGGACTTTGAGAGCCAAGATATTTCCGTTATCCGTGCCGGTCACGCCGTCCAAGGGGCCACGTCTGTCGAGGTAACTGAGCGGCCGCTATTCCCCCGAATGGAGCCGCTCAAGCTGGAGCTTGAGCATTTTCTCTCCTGCGTCAGAGAGGGGAAAGAGCCTCTTGTCGGCATTTCAGACGGCAAGCGGGCGTTAGCTGTGGCTATTGAGATCCTCAAACAGATTCAATTTCGGCAATAGAGAAAAGCGAGGCGAAGCCTCGCTTTTTTTCGTGCACTGTAAAAATTTGACGCTAAGGGAGAGCCGCGATGTTTCATAATCTTCCCCCTCTAAACGTTCAGGCGCTGCTGGGAGTGGCGTCTGGCGTTGTCACGTTTCTGCTGGTCAAGGTCATTAATGCCTGTTTGTCCGGCCGGACGCCTTCCAGTCCGTGGGGACTGATATGGCTGAGGGTTCTTCTTGGTTTTTTCGCCGCCGCGGCCCTCTGGCTCGTGGGCGCCGCGCTTTTAGGGCGCGTCGTCATTTAGCATCGTTCTGCGGACTGCTATTTCGTTCAGTTTCTGGTATCATGATACGAGTTTATAGGCCTTTTTGCGCCGTTATTCACGGGGGATTCGCGCTGCCTTTCTGCGGCGCACCAGCGTGTCGGTGTACCTATTATTCGGGGAGGGAAAAGGATGGCAGTGAAAACGATTGAAGAGCTGTGCGGCGGAGTTTTGGAGCGCCGCGCCGAAGCGGCAGCCGGTGGTGGAGAGAAAGCTGTTGCCAAGCACAAGGCGAAAGGGCGTCTCACCGCTCGCGAGCGAATTGCTCAGCTCATGGACGAGGGCAGCTTTGTGGAGCTGGACGAGTTTATTGAGCACCGCTGCACCAACTTTGGAATGGAGAAGAAAAAGTACCTGGGCGATGGCGTGGTGACCGGTTACGGGACTGTTAACGGTCGGATCGTCTACGTCTTCAGCCAAGACTTTACCGTTCTGGGTGGTTCTCTTGGAGAGATGCACGCCCAGAAGATTTGCAAAGTCATGGATCTTGCGCTGCGGAACGGCTGCCCAATTGTGGGCATCAACGACTCCGGCGGGGCGAGGATTCAGGAAGCTGTTGACGCGCTCAACGGGTACGGAGAGATCTTCTACCGCAACACCCTTTCGAGCGGCGTCATCCCCCAGATGTCCGTCATCCTTGGCCCGACGGCTGGCGGCGCGGTTTACAGCCCTGCACTGACCGACTATATCTTCATGGTCGATAAGATCAGCGTCATGCACATCACCGGCCCGGCAGTCATCAAGGCGGTGACTGGCGAGGACGTGACCAGCGAGGAGCTGGGCGGAGCGACCGCGCACAACACCAAGTCGGGGAACGCCCATTTCTTTGCCAAAACCGAGCAGGAGTGCTTCGAACAGGTTCGTTCTGTCCTGAGCTACCTGCCCAGCAACAACATGGACGATCCGGTCTTCGTCGAGACGTCCGATCCGATTGACCGGGCTGACGTCAGCCTGAGAGAAATTGTCCCGACAAATCCCAACAGGGGATATGACGTTCATAAGGTCATTCAGGCGATCGTTGACGACGGCAAGTTCCTCGAAGTGCAGTCGATGTGGGCGAAAAACATCATCATCGGGTATGCCCGCTTTGGCGGTCAGAGCGTCGGTATCGTCGCGAACCAAGCGGGAGTTATGGCTGGTTGCCTTGATATTGACTGCTCAGACAAGGCAAGCCGCTTCATTCGCCACTGCGACGCGTTTAACATTCCCATCGTCACGCTGGTTGACGTTCCTGGATATCTGCCCGGCAAGACTCAGGAGTGGAACGGAATCATCCGCCACGGGGCAAAGCTGCTTTACGCCTACAGCGAGGCGACTGTGCCGCTGATCACCGTCGTCCTTCGCAAAGCTTACGGCGGCGCGTACCTTGGCATGTGCTCCAAGTCGCTCGGTGCCGACTGCGTATTAGCTTGGCCTCAGGCTCAGATCGCCGTGATGGGAGCCGAGGGCGCGGCCAATATCATTTTCCGCAAGGAAATTGAGGCTGCCGAAGACCAGCAGGCGATGCGGGCGCAGAAGATCAGCGAGTACGAAGACGCCTTTGCCACTCCGTATCAGGCGGCGTCCCACGGCATGGTGGATAAAGTGATCCTTCCCGAAGAAACGCGCTGTGAGGTCATCAAGGCGCTTGCCGCCCACAAGACCAAACGTCAGGCTCTGCCTCGGAAGAAACACGGCGTCATTCCTCATTAAGAAAGGGGCACCGACCATGGCATTAAACGGAGAGCTTGGCGCTATCGAGCTGACTCTGATTGCGTTCAGCGTGGTGTTCCTCGTCCTAGCACTTTTAACGCTGGTTATTTTCGCGATGAAAACCTTTTCATCTAAAGAAGGAACGCCTCAGGCGGCAAAGGCGGCGTCCGCTGCTGCTCCGGCCACCGTGCCTGTCCCTGCGGTGAACAAGGTCGCGGCCCAGGAGCCGGGGGCTACAGACGATGAGGAGCTTGTAGCAGTTATTACCGCCGCTTTGGCCTGTGAGCTGGGAGAGGACGTCTCAGTTCGGTCAGTTGTCCCGGCGGGGACACAGGGGGGAACGGCTCCGGCGTTTTCAGGATGGATCAGCGCCGGACGGAGCGAGGGGCTGCAAGGTTGGCCGATTCGGGATTGGAACTAATCCCAGTCGTTTACATATTCGACGAGGAGGAATTGGAATCATGCAGTATAGAGTGACAGTGAACGGGAAAACGTACGACGTCGTCGTTGAAAAGTCTTCTTCCGGAACCAGCGCTGCTCCGGCAGCTCAGGCTCCTGTCGTTGCTCCTGCGCCGGCTGCTGCTCCGGCCCCGGCCGCTGCGGCTCCTGCTCCAGCGCCGGCTGTGCAGGAAGCTCCGGCGGCTGGCTCGACTGTCGTTGAGTCGCCCATGCCCGGGAAAATTCTGAAAGTGCTTGTTGGAAAAGGCGACGCGGTCAAGTATGGCCAAGTCATGATGATTCTTGAAGCGATGAAAATGGAAAACGAAATTCCAGCGCCGGCAGACGGGACGGTGGCCGATATCCGGGTTTCCGAAGGAGCTGCAGTCAACAGCGGCGACGTTCTGGCCGTTCTGAACTAACGGGGCCGAACGATGTCGACACTGGCCCAATCTCTTCTGAAGATTGCCAGCGGATCAGGCATTGGCGCCCTGAGCTGGGGCAACATTGTCATGCTCTGCGTGGCGTTCTTCTTCCTGTATTTGGCCATAGCCCGCGGGTTTGAGCCGCTTCTTCTCGTCCCCATAGCGTTTGGGTGTCTGCTGGTGAACCTGCCGTTATCGGGGATTATGGATCCGGGCGGCTTTCTGAACTACATCTTCTTTGGGACTGAAAAGGAGATTTACCCGGTAATCATCTTCATGGGGATAGGAGCGCTGACGGATTTTGCGCCTCTTCTGGCCAATCCGATAACGTTCCTTCTCGGCGCCGCCGCTCAGCTTGGCGTTTTTACGGCTCTGATGGCTGCCGTTGCGATGGGGTTTAACCTTCGCGAGGCGGCGTCTATCGCCATTATCGGCGGCGCTGACGGACCGACGAGCATTTACCTGACCATGAAGCTGGCGCCTCAGATTCTCGGCGCCGTTGCCGTCGCAGCGTACAGCTACATGTCCCTTGTCCCGCTGATTCAGCCGCCGGTCATCAAGTTGCTGTCCACGAAAGAAGATCGGCGGATCCGCATGGATCAGCTGCGCAAGGTCTCAAAGCGGGAGAAGATTCTCTTTCCGATCATCTGCACCGTCGTGACGGGTCTGCTGCTTCCCATGTCGGTGCCTCTGATCGGCATTCTGATGTTCGGCAACCTCCTTCGGGAGTGCGGGGTGACTGAACGGCTGAGCCAAGCGGCGCAGAACGAGATTTTGAACATGACGACGATCTTCTTGGGAATTTCCGTCGGCGCGACGATGGGGGCTGAACAGTTCCTGACGGTCGGGACGATCAAGATCGTCGCCTTGGGCTTGTTCGCTTTCATCTGCAGTACCGCGGGCGGCGTGATTCTTGGCCAGCTGATGAAGGTGTTGAGCAAGGGGAAAATCAATCCGATTATCGGCGCAGCCGGGGTTTCGGCCGTGCCGATGGCGGCGCGGGTCGTTCAAGTGGTGGCACAAAAAGACGACCCGACGAACTTCCTGCTCATGCACGCTATGGGGCCGAACGTGGCCGGGGTCATTGGCACTGCTGTTGCTGCTTCAGTGATGCTCACGCTTTTGCAGTAGTTTGCAGCGCAGATTTTCAGAAAAGAGGGGAAGCCTCATGATCGTTGCGATTGGATCGGATCACGCCGGTTTTGCTCTGAAGCAGGAATTGATTGCGGAGCTTTCAAAACATCACGAGATAAAGGACTTCGGGACAGACACAGCCGAAGTGTCCTGCGATTATCCTGACCCGGCTCTGCACGTCGCCCGAAGCGTGGCGCGTCACGAGGCGGAGCGGGGGATTTTGGTCTGCGGGACGGGCATCGGAATGGCCATTGCGGCCAATAAGGTGCCTGGAGCCTATGCAGCCGACTGCTGGAGTGACGAGACTGCCAAGATGAGCCGGCAGCACAATAACGCCAACATCCTGTGTTTAGGCGCTAGAGTGCTGGAGGCCGGGAAGGCCGTCTCGATGGCGAAAGCATGGCTCGAAACGCCGTTTGAAGGCGGGCGGCACGAGCGCCGGACTGAAAAGATTCGGGCGTTCGAGAGGAGCGCCTCCTTTGCCTCAGTGCAGGGGCAAGGGCAAGTTGTGGTGTTCGATCACCCGCTGATCCAGCATAAGCTGAGCGTCATTCGGGACGTGGACACGCCGGTGAAGACCTTCAGGGAACTGGTGAGCGAGTTGGCCTCGCTGATGGTCTATGAGGTGACGAGAGATCTTCCAGTCGAGATGGTGGAAGTTCAAACGCCCATCAGCCGGACAAAAGCCTACGCCTTGGCAGGAAAGAAGCTGGCTATTGTCCCGATCCTGAGAGCTGGGCTCGGTATGACCGAAGGGGTGCTGAACCTGATCCCCAATGCAAAAGTAGGGCATATCGGGTTGTACCGGGATCCTGAGACCCTGAAGCCGGTGGAGTACTACTGTAAGCTGCCCCGGGATATCGGAGAGCGTGACGTGCTGATTTTGGATCCTATGCTCGCGACCGGCGGCTCGTCCGCGGCGGCAGTCGACTTGATCAAACGGCATGGTGGGAAGAAGATCTCTCTGGTCTGTATCATCGCGGCGCCGGAGGGGATCGAAGTTGTTCACTCGGCGCATCCGGACGTGAACATCTACTGCGCTGCGTTGGACACGTGCCTGAACGAACACGGATACATCGTGCCGGGACTGGGAGACGCCGGCGACCGCATCTTCGGAACGAAATAACATGCTTCGCTTGGCGCTGGTGCCTGAGGGCGTCTCTTTTCTCTGGGGCTTGCTGTTGACCCCGCTGTCAATTATGCTGGCAGGTCGATTTGGTCTGATCGACCTGCCAGGCCTTCGGAAAATTCACACGACCCCGATCCCCCGCGGTGCCGGCATCACGCTTTGGACGGGATTCCTTTTCTGGTGCCTCGTGTTTGGCCCGCAAAGTCAAGCCGTGCGGCTGGCGGCCACAGGGGCGACCATGGTGTTTTTTGCCGGCTATTTGGACGACATGTTGTCTCTGTCCCCGTTTTCAAGGCTGTTCATCCAGTTTGCGGCGGCAGTCGTCGCGCTGTCTGCCTTGCCTAGCGTTGCGGTGCCGGACTACCTGCTGTATTTGATCTGGATCGCAGGCACGACAAACGCGTACAATTTCATCGACGGCCTGAACGGACTGGCCCTCGGGATTTCTTCTCTTTCCTTTTTTGTGCTGGCGTTACTGGGCGCCGGCCTTTGGAGTGGTCCTCTCGCTGCTCTTGCGTTGGGACTTCTGCCGTGGAACTTTCCCAGAGCTAAAACCTTTGTGGGAGACGGAGGAGTTTACCTGCTCGGTTTCCTGTTCTCTGTCCTAGTTGTCTTTTTTATCGAGTCCATGCACCTGACGTTCTTTAGCAAGGCCGTGCTGTTAGCTTTGGTAGGGGGCGTGCCGGTTATCGATACGTTGGTTGCGGTGGTCAGGCGCACCTTAGCGGGAAAGTCCCCGTTTTATCCGGACCGGAAGCACCTTCACCACAGGCTGCTTGACAGAGGCCTTCCGTCTTGGCTTGTGGTGGCCGTGCTGTGTCTGTTTCAGGGATTTTTCGGCCTGCTCGCGCGGCTGTGGCTTATCAAGCTGCGTTCCTGACTGTTGTATAATGACCCTGTCGTGTTGATTCCATTCCCAATCCTGCACGACGGCAAGGAGTGGAGTATTTTGGCGCCAAAAAGAGTTTTGAAAGTTACCGGCGGGGTTCCGCTGAACGGGACTGTTGCCGTTCAGGGTGCGAAAAACGCGGCCCTTCCTGTGTTGGCCTCGGCTATTCTTTTGGGTGGGGGCCAGACTCTGACCGTGCACAACGTGCCCCGGTTAATGGATACAGAAACGCTCGTCACTTTGCTCCAAAGCATGGGGCTGTCAGTGACTTTTTCTGATGGAACTGTTGTGGCAAAGCGCTGCGGCGATCTTGGGCAGGAGTTGCCGGTGACGCTTGTCCAAAAGATGAGGGCGTCGTCTTTGGTCCTCGGCCCGCTGCTTGCCCGGGAAGGCCGAGCGGTTATGCCGCTTCCCGGCGGCTGCGCCATTGGAACCCGCCCGATGGATTTGCATCTCAAAGGGCTCGCCAAGATGGGCGCGTCAGTGGAACTCCGTCACGGTGCCGTTCACGCCGAGAGCAAATGCCTTCGCGGCGGGCGGATATATCTCGACTTCCCCTCGGTCGGAGCCACTGAAAACCTCCTGATGGCGGCTACTCTGGCGCAGGGCGAGACGATTATCGAAAACGCGGCGCGGGAGCCTGAAATCGTCAACTTGGCGGCGTCTCTCCAAGCGATGGGGGCTAAGATTACCGGCGTCGGGACCGGCATTATTCATATTCACGGCTGTTCGGAGCTTCACTCCGGCGAAGTAACTATCATCCCGGACCGCATCGCCGCTGGAACGTATCTTCTGGCCGGCGTCATCACGGATGGCCATGTGACGGTTGATAACGTCGTTCCCCAGCATTTTGACTCCCTCTTGGCGAAACTCGAAGAAGCTCATGTGTCCTACGAGAGGGCGGAGACGAAGGTAACAGTCTTTCCGTCTCGGAAGAGCTTCAGGTCTGTCTCTGTCTCCACGTTGCCTTATCCGGGCTTCCCAACGGACATTCAGCCTCAGATGGTTGCTGCCCTGTCATTGGCATCCGGGACGAGTATCGTCAAGGAGAGCATTTTCGAGTCCCGGTTCCTTCACGTTCCCGAGCTCAAACGCATGGGAGCGGACATTGAGGTTCAGGGTAATTCGGCGATCATCAGCGGGGTTGCCTGTCTGAACGGCTCAGCTGTGAAGGCGACTGACCTTCGCGCCGGAGCCGCCCTGACGTTGGCCGGACTTGCTGCCGACGGGACGACGTCGATTCACGGGCTCTGCCATATTCTGCGCGGCTATGAGGACTTTGAACGCCATCTGGCCGGGCTCGGAGCTCGCGTGGCCGTTGAGGAGGTCCAAGACACAGAAGGGGTGTAGGCCCTAAATGGCAAAACCGCGGTTTGAACCCCTTAAAGGGCGTTTTGAAGTCATCGCTTTTTATGGTCCCGCTGGGACGGGGAAAAGCATGAGAGTTCAGACGCTTGCCCAGGACAAGGCCGTCGATCTCATTGTGGACGACGGCCTTGTGATTTCCCGTGGGCGCATACTCGCTGGGCGGAGCGCGAAAACCGAGGAGAACATGGTTCGGGCCATCCGGCGGGCGATGTTTCATTTTCCCGAACACCGTCGGGAGGTTCGGGCATGCCTCGCGATGCACGCGCCGTGTCGGGTCATGGTTCTTGCCACGTCGACCGGCATGGCTTCGGACATCTGTACTGTGCTGGGGCTGCCTCAGCCGGCTGAGTCGATTTCTATTGATCAGGTGGCGACGCCTGACGAGATCAAGCAGGCCCTTTTCGAGCGCAAGCAGAACAAACGCCACGTCATTCCAGCGGCGACGACTCAGATCCGAAAGAACTTCACCGGCCGGCTTGTCGGTCACCTGCGCAGCCTGTTTGGCGGCGAAGAGACCGACGAGAAGACGATTGTCCGCCCGCCGTTCAGCTTCTTTGGCACGCTGCGGATTGCGCCGGCGGTGCACCGTCAGATCGTCAGTCACGTGATCGCCGGGACAAAGCAGGTCGTCTCCTGCGAGGACCTGAAAATTAAAGGCGACGAGAACTTGGCGATCTCCCTTTCAGTGAAAGTGTCAGTCGGCGATCGGTCAATTCGGGAAGTAGTCTCTGACCTGACGCTGCGTATCCGCGTGGCGGTTGAACAATTGACCGGCACGTCGGTTTCAAAGGTCAACGTGGCAGTTAAGGAGGTGGTGACTGATGGCGACTCCGGAACAGGCAGGTAGTGTGTTGTCTCTGGAGCGGCGCATGGACCTCCTGCGGCAGCTGAATCAGGAAGTGGGAGGCTGTTCTCGCTGCGGTCTGTGCGAAACCCGTCACTCGACCGTCCCCGGTGAAGGCAGTGGGGAAAATGGCTTGATGATCGTCGGCGAAGGTCCTGGCGCTGACGAGGACGAGCAGGGCCGTCCGTTTGTCGGCCGGGCCGGACAGCTGTTGAGCCAGATTCTTCAAGCCGCCGGCATAGACCGTTCCCGTTCATGGATTACTAATGTGGTGAAGTGCCGTCCTCCCAAGAACAGAACGCCCCAAATAGAAGAGGTTTTGGCCTGTCAGGACTGGCTGGAAGCCCAGTTGATCCTGCTTCAGCCGAAGGTCATCGTGTCGATGGGGAACACGCCGACCAAGTGGTTTCTGCACAGCAGCATGGGAATTACCAAGCTGCGGGGGCAGTGGTTTAGCTGGCGAGGCGTTGATCTCATGCCGATGTTTCACCCCAGCTACCTGCTGAGGGAGGACAGCCGAAGCGTTGGCAGCCCCAAATATTTGACGTGGCAGGACATTCAAAACGTGAAAAAACGGCTTGACGAAGTTGGGGGTGGCTCATGATTGGTTCCCGTAAGCCGGCTCACGTGGCCGTCATCATGGACGGCAACGGGCGCTGGGCAAAACGGCGGCATCTTCCGCGGCTTCTCGGACACAGGGCCGGAGTCGGGGCTCTGGAGAGGCTCGTCCGGTCGATGAAAGGGTCGGGTATCCGATACCTATCGGTTTACGCTTTTTCAACTGAAAACTGGAATCGTCCCCAACAGGAAGTCAACGGACTGATGAAGCTTTTCGCGTTTTACGCGAAGCGGAAGATCCGTGCGATGGCGGCCGAAGGGCTGCGGGTTCGTTTTGCAGGCCGGCGTGATAACCTTTCTTCGGATCTGCAGAGCCTGATCAGTTGGTGTGAGGCCGAGACGGCAGGCGGCGCTGAAATGGATTTGATCGTCTGCTTCAACTACGGCGGCCGTCAGGAAATAATCGACGCTGTCCAAGCGGCCCAAAAGGCCGGTTGTGAGATACGGACGGAAGAGGACATGAAAAGGTTCCTCTACCTTCCGGACGTGCCGGATCCCGATCTCGTCATTCGGACGTCCGGCGAAATGAGGCTGAGCAACTTCCTGCTGTGGCAGTGCAGTTACAGCGAGTTCTACTTTACCGACGTCCTGTGGCCTGACTTTACGCCGCAGGAGTTTCAGAAAGCGCTGAGCGCCTTTGCTGAGAGGGATCGACGATATGGGACAGTCGTTTAGCACAAACTTGATTTACCGCGCCTGCACAGGGGCTATCCTTGTGGGCGTTTTGCTGGGGGGGCTATTCCTTGGCGGCCCGTGGTGGCAGCTGCTCTGTATGCTCATAGCTCTGGCGTCACTTTGGGAGTTTTACTCGCTGATGCGGAATCAGCATACGTTCCCTGTGATTGTCGGCATCGCGGCGGCCTGCTATATCCTGCTGACCGCGTACCGTCCGAACTGGGGAATGGTTGTCTTTGCCCTTGTCCTGTCAGTATTTGTCACGTTTCTCATCGAGCTGATCAAGCGCGAGTTCACCGGTGAGAGTTCTGGAGCCGACAGCTGCGGCGTCATTCTTATGGGCCTTGTCTACGTGGTTATCCCATGGAGCCTGATGATCGGCCTGCGGGCGACGCCATACGGACACATTGCCACCTTGACGCTTTTTTTGTGCACGTGGAGCTGCGACGTGTTCGCCTACCTGATCGGCAGCCGATGGGGCGCGCATCACCCGGTTTGTTCAGTCAGCCCTCACAAGTCGACCGAAGGCTTCATCGGCGGCGCCCTGGCCAGCGTGCTGTGCAGCGCGCTGTGCGCGTTCTTCCTTAAAGTTCAGCCGCTGCCATTTGTCATCATTGGAGTGGTCTGCGGGACGCTAGGGCAGTTTGGCGACCTAGTAGAATCGCTGATCAAGCGCGAGATGGGCGTCAAAGACAGCGGAAATCTTCTGCCGGGACACGGCGGGTTCCTTGACCGGTTTGACAGTATTCTGCTGAGCGGCGCGGTCACGACGCTTATCTGGGGCTATCTTCTGTGACCGTCCAAAAGGTTGGTGTCATCGGCTGTACGGGAAGCGTCGGCACGGCTGTGGTGGACGTATGCCGGGCCTATCCGGAACGCTTCCGCTTGACAGTCTTGGGAGCCGGCCACGGCGGAGAGAAGCTGGCCGCTCTTGGAAAAGAGTTCCGTTTTGCCGCCCTGGCTGCTGCTAACGGAGACGGCGCGGATCCGTCACTGAAGCTGAGCGCGGTCGGCCGCGAAATGGAAGATCTCTTCGTGAGCAACGCGGTTGATCATCTGGTGATAGCGTCCAGCGGGGTCAGCGCGGTTCGCCTGCTTGACCGGGCGTTGAAGCTGGGAAAGACTGTCTCGCTGGCCAACAAAGAATCTGCCGTCCTCTTGGGGCCGTCGATCTCCGGGCCGTGCTTGGCCTGCCAGCTGAGGCCGCTGGACAGCGAGCACAACGCGGTCTGGCAGTGCCTGAAAGGCGAAAAAAGTTCAGATGTCAAAAAAATTTGGCTGACTGCCTCCGGCGGCCCGTTTCTGCGGCGGGATTTGAGCTCTTTTGGTTCCATCACGCCCCAAGAGGCAGTCAGTCATCCCGTATGGTCGATGGGTGCCAAGATCAGCGTCGACAGCGCGACGATGATTAACAAGGGCATTGAAGTGATCGAGGCTTCATACCTGTTCGGTTTGCCGTCGGAACGCGTTTCGCCGGTCATCCTGCCCGGCTCGTTTGTCCACGGCGGCGTGCAGTTCGCCGACGGGGTCCTCAAACTGCTTGCCGGAACGCCGAATATGCGCCAGTCGGCGATGAACTGTTTGATGTATCCCGACCGGCCGAAAAACCGAATTCCCGATCTGGCGCCAATAGGCCTTGGCGGGCAGTCCCTTACGTTCAGCCTGCCGGAGCCGGAACGCTATCCGGGACTGTTTCTTTGTCTTGACGCAGCCCGTCGCGGCGGCGTTTGGCCCCTGATCGTCTTGGCGGGCGATCAGACGGCCGTCGACGCATTTTTGGCAGGACAAATTGGGTTTAACCGGATCGCTCAGGTGTTGGGGGAGACTTTGGCGTCTTACGACGGCCCGGCGAGTCTCGAGTCCCTTGACGATCGGCTGGCGCTGTATGCCAGCGCCGGGGCGGCTGCCCAGAAGGCGGCCGCAGGAAATTTGAAGAGGTGGAGCTATTGACGGTTTTCTGGTTTCTGGTCGTGCTGTTCGTCTGCGTCGTCTTGCACGAATTAGGACATTACGGGGCGGCTCGGGCAGTCGGCATCAAGGTTCACGAGTTCGCTTTCGGCATGGGACCGGTGGTCTGTCAGAGACAAAGGTGGCATGCGGTCTGGTCGTGGCGTCTTTTGCCGCTTGGCGGGTTTGTCCGAATGGCCGGCATGGGCGACGAGGAAGACGAGGACGTGCCCCAAACGGCTCGCTTTGACGGGAAAAAACCGTATCAAAAACTTTTCGTCGTCTTGGCAGGTCCGGCGGCCAATCTCCTGTTGGCCGCGGTCGTCGCGGCTTCTGTGATGTACTTCGGCGGCGTGTACGACCTGTCTCGATCGGCGGTTGGAGCCGTTATGCCCGGCTATCCGGCCGAGAAAGCGGGGCTGCTTCCGGGAGATGAAGTCCTTTCGGTGAACGGTCAGAACACAACGGACTGGGAGTCTCTTGTCAGTGCCATTCGACGGGAAGGTTCATCTAGGCCAATTACCTTTGCCGTTCGGCGAAACGGCGGGACCTTTAACGTCAGGATGACCGCTCAGGCGGCGAAGAATCCTTCCGATCCCCCGCTCGTGGGGATTCAGCCGGCCAAGCGTCGGCCGGGCATCGGGGAGTCTTTTGTCGACGGTTTTGCCTTCACGTTTCGCCTGTCGTTTCTCATGATTAAAGAGCTGGGAGGTATGATTGCCCACCCTTCTACCGCCCAAGTTGCCGGCCCAGTTGGGATTGCCGTGATGGCTGGCGACGCGGCCCGGTCGGGGGCTCTGGCCCTTTTGTCGTTTCTTGCCGTCATCAGCCTTAACTTGGGAATAGTCAATTTGCTCCCGTTTCCCGCTCTCGACGGCGGCAGAGCGTTTTTCGCGGTGATCGAAATGATTCAAGGACGCCCGGTGTCCGAGCAGATAGAGCGGCGGGTTCACTTTGCCGGCTTTGTCGTCCTGATGATTTTTATTTTGGCCGTGACTTGGCACGACGTCGTCGGCTTGATCTCAGGGGCAAAACGATGAGCCGGAGAACTGTGACGATTGAAGGATTGACCATAGGAGGCTCATCTCCTGTGCGGGTGGAGTCCATGCTGTCCAAACCGCTGTCAGACCTTTCGGGGTGTTTGGAGCAGCTCAAGTCTTTGGCGTCGCATGGGTGCGAACTCGTTCGGGTGGCTTTTCCAAACCGACAAAGCCTTCCTTTGCTTGAACAGCTGAACCAACTTTCCCCGCTGCCTCTGATGGCCGATATCCACTTTGCCCCGGTGCTGGCGGAGTCCGCCGTCCAGGCCGGTCTGCCAGCGGTGCGCATTAACCCGGGGAATATGGGCAGCCCGGCTCATCTTGCCCGGTTCGTGTGCATGGCTAAAGAGCGCGGAACGGTGATCCGTATCGGCGCCAACGGCGGTTCATTGAACGCCAAACAGCTGGCCGACGCGGGAGGTGACCGCGCGGCGGCGCTGGCAGCGGCTGTCGGGGAGCAGGTTGAAATGCTGCTCTCGTGCGGTTTTGAAGACTTGATTATCTCCGCGAAGTCGTCGAACCTTCAAGAGGCCGTCCGAGCAAACGCCCTTTTGTTTAACCGATATGGCGAGTGGCCGTTTCATGTCGGCATTACTGAGGCAGGATGGGGAATTGACGGCACGGTTAAGAGCGCCTGCGGCATCGGCGCCATCCTTCTGTCCGGCATCGGCGACACGATACGCGTCTCGTTGTCCCAAGCTCCAGAGGACGAAGCCGACGTCGCTTGGTCCATCCTTCGAGGTTTAGGGCTGCGCCAGCGGGGCGGGCGTCTTGTGTCCTGCCCGACCTGCGGGAGAAAACAACTCGACACAGCGGGCATTGTCCCGCAGCTGGAAGAGTTCGTGAAGTCACTGCCCGACGGGTTCACGCTGGCTGTCATGGGCTGCGAGGTCAACGGACCACGGGAGGCGAGCTGCGCTGACTTGGGCGTGGCCGGCTCCGCTGCTGGGATGATCGTATTTCGAGGCGGGCAAGTCGTCGCCCGCTGTCGGGTCGAGAACCTGATCGAAACGCTAAAAAGTTTAGTGCCTGACAGACATTCTCATTGAGCTCCCGCGCGCCTGCGGGAGCTTTTCAATGGTGGGACTGAAACGTCAAGGATGGAAGGTCCGGAAACCGTATCAAGAGTGCTGTTATGGTAAAATACAAAGTTGTCGGAGAGGAGGCGAACGGGAATGCCTGACCTGCATGATACTGGACAGATGATTCGTCTGATTTCAGATTGGATTTGCTCTCAAATCAATAGCGCCGGCGCCTCAGGAGCCGTCCTCGGCCTTTCTGGTGGCCTAGACTCGGCCACGTCCGCCGGGCTGCTCGTTCGCGCCCTTGGAGCCGACCGGGTCTTGGCCGTGGCAATGCCGTGCGGTTCTCAGCCTGCCGATGAGCGGGACGCTCGGCTGGTAGCCCAGGCATTCGGTCTGCGGCTGGCAGTCATCGACCTGACGGAAGCGGAGGAATCGCTGCACCGCGCGCTTTGCGCCGCCGGCGGCGTGGACGGCCTAGCACGGAGCAACATCAAACCGCGCCTTCGGATGACGTCTCTGTACGCTCTGGCGCAGTCGCGGGGGTATCTTGTGTGCGGCAACAGCAACGCCGCGGAGCTGGTGACCGGGTACTTCACCAAGTTCGGGGACAGCGGCTGCGATTTCATGCCGCTGGCAGGCTTTTCTAAACGGGAAGTGCGCCTTTTGGCCCGTTCGCTCGGCGTGCCGACGCCGGTGGTCGAAAAGCCGCCCAGCGCGGGGCTGAGGGCCGGTCAGACCGACGAGAGCGAGATGGGGCTGACGTACAGCCAGATCGACGCGTTTCTCGAAGGTCGGGAGCTGGACGAAACGACCTATCGGAGCATTGAGCGAAAGCGGAACGGCTCAGAACACAAGCGCCGCTTGCCGGCCGCGTTTGTGCCGCCTTTTAGACTGTAGAACCGGACTGCCGATAAGGAGCTCTTCTCGGCTGTAAGGGCATATATTTTATGGGGTGATTAGAATGTCGGGACATTCAAAGTGGGCTAATATCAAGCACCGTAAAGCTGCTCAGGACGCAAAGCGCGGGAACCTGTTCCAGAAGCTCGTCAAAGCGATTATCATCGCGGCCAAGGACGGCGGCGGAGACCCGGCGATGAACGTTCGGCTGAAGGCCGCCATCGACCGGGCGAAGGCTGCCAGCGTACCGGCCAGCAACATCGACCGGGCGATTCAGCGCGGTACCGGCGAAATTGAAGGGGCGATGTACGAAGAGCTGACCTACGAGGGCTACGGCGTCGAGGGCGTCGCCCTTGTCGTGAGCGTTCTGACCGATAACCGGAACAGAACGACCCCGGAAATCCGTGCCATGTTGGAACACAACGGCGGCACGATGGGAACGTCCGGCAGTGTGATGTGGATGTTCGACAGAAAAGGCCAGATCACCATTGAGGGCAAAGTGGACGAGGACGAGCTGCTGAACGCCGCCCTTGAGGCCGGGGCTGATGACGTTGAGGTCGAGGAGGACAGCGCGCTCGTCACTACTGATCCTGCTTCACTATCCGACGTGGCCGAGTCGCTGAAAAAAGCCGGCTACAACGTCACTGAAGCCGAGCAGCCGCTGGTACCGAAGACCACCGTCACCATCTCAGAGGTCAACAAAGCCCGCAAGCTGATGAAGCTGATCGACCTGCTTGAGGGCCACGACGACGTGCAGGACGTGTACGCCAACTACGAATTCCCCGACGACGTTCAAGAAGCGCTTGATGCGGAGGAGTGATCCGCTCTGCTGTTTGGGCGTTGATCCGGGAATTGGCCGGATGGGGTATGGAGCAGTTGTTCAGCGCGGGGGCGAACTCCGCGCTGAAAGCTGTGGCTGCATAGAAACAAAGCCGGACAGAACTCTGCCCGAGCGCTTGAAGATCCTATATGACCAGCTGAGGGAGCAGATTGAACGCTGCTCCCCTCATTTTATGGCCGTCGAACGGCTTTATTTTGGGCACAACAGGACCACCGCTGAGGCTGTATGGCAGGCTCGTGGCGTTGTCTTGCTATTGGCCGCCCAGTTCGGTCTTGACGTGGTGGAGCCTAAACCGTCTGAAGCAAAGCTGACTGTTTGCGGCGACGGCAACGCCGAAAAACGGCAGGTTCAGGAAATGGTGCGGATTCTTCTGGGATTGAAAGAAATTCCCCGGCCTGATGACGCCGCGGACGCCCTGGCAATTTCCATGGCGGGACTGGCGCTGTACGGGCGAAAGCTGATGAGCGAAAGGGGCTGAGAGCTGTGCTGGCCAGCTTGAGAGGAACGGTCATTCTTTTGGAAGGATCATCCGCCGTCGTGGAGTGCGGCGGGCTGGGATTTCAGGTCCAGCTGACCCGCAAGGCGTTTGGTCTTTGCCGCGTCGGGGAGAGCGTGTTCCTTCAAACGTATCTTCAAGTTTCCGACGCGGGCATGAGCTTGTTCGGCTTCGCCGACGCGGCGGAACGGCAGGCGTTTGAACTACTCACAACGGTTAAAGGCGTCGGCGGAAAGCTGGCTATGACCGTCCTGCAAAGCCTTTCAGCTCAGGAAACGATCGCCGCGGTAGCTGCAGGCGACTCCAAAACTCTAACCGCCGTGCCGGGAATCGGGAAGAAAACCGCCGAACGAATTTGTTTTGAGCTGTCGGAGAAAATCGCCGGATCGTCCGAGTGGTCATCAGCGGACTTGACAGCCAAACTGCAGCACAGCGACGAGGTGATCGAAGCGCTTGAAAGCCTTGGGTTTGACCACGCGTCGTCCGTGCGGGCATATCAGCAGCTCTGTCAGGAACGCGGCGAACCGGCCAGCACTGAAGAGGCGATCTTCAACTGCTTGCGGCTTCTCAAGCCTATTGAGACGAGGTGAAGCAAATGGCCGATCCTGCTGAATTTGAGACTGGGCTGCCAGCCGGCGACGAAGAGGGCGGGCTGCGGCCGTTAACGCTCGCCGAGTTTAACGGCCAGAGCGAGATCAAAGAAAAGCTCTCCATTTACATGCAGGCGGCCCGGCTTCGCGGTGAGCCGCTGGATCACACGCTCTTCTACGGCCCTCCCGGGCTGGGCAAGACGACGCTTTCCGGGATTATCGCCCACGAAATGGGCGGTTCGCTGCGGGTGACCACCGGGCCAGCCTTGGAAAAACCCGGCGACTTGGCCGCCATCCTGACAAGCCTTCAGGACGGCGACGTTCTGTTTATCGACGAGATTCACCGCATGTCCATCAGCACCGAAGAGGTTCTTTACTCGGCGATGGAGGACTTCAGCATTCACTTGATCGTCGGCAAGGGGCCTCTGGCCCGCAACGTCACCGTTCCTATGCCGAAGTTCACCTTAGTTGGGGCGACGACTCGGCTGGGGCTGCTCAGCTCGCCGCTGCGCGCCCGGTTCGGCATTGTCGAGCAGCTTCGGCTGTACGACGAGTTGGAACTGTGCCAAATTCTTCAACGAGGCGCTGGGCTCTTAAACGTGTCCGCGTCCTCAGAGGGCCTTCGGGCCATAGCCAGACGGAGCCGAGGCACGCCCCGGGTCGCACTGCGGCTTCTTCGCCGCGTCCGCGATGTGGCTGACGTGACCGGGCAAGCGCAGATCGACGAGGCGCTGGTCTCCCAAGCGATGGATATGCTGGGCTTGGACGACCGGGGCTTTAACGCGGGAGATCGGCGAATTATAACGACGGTCGTCGAACTGTTCTCCGGCGGGCCGGTAGGGCTTTCGACGATTGCGGCGGCTTTGAACGAGGAACCGCAGACGATTGAGGACATCTACGAGCCGTATTTGATACAGCAGGGAATGATAGAGCGGACCCCCAGAGGTCGAAAGGCGACTGAAAAAGCGTATGAATATCTTGGACTTCCCGTTCCGCAGCCGGAAAACGATGAAGCGCAGCGTCTTCTTGACTTGGAGTAGCGTTGTAGCAGTTTTCCTGCTGGTTTGCAGTTCTCTTGCGGCGTTCGCGTCGCCGATTCGCGTCGGCCTAGCGGTCCGGCAAAGTCAGGCAGTCGTTGGCGGCTCGTCCTTAACCGCCTCCGACACCAAAGGGCACACGGTCTCTTTAGGCAGCTCGGCCACCGCGGTCTTTCGCTCCGGCAAGCTGACGGTAAACGGCAAAAAAATGATGCCGCCGGTGACGGTAAAGTCGGCCTCCCCGTTGTCCTACAAAGGCCGGCGGTACCTTGGAACGATGCAGTTCGTGGCCGCCGGCGGCGGACTGTCGGTCGTCAACGTGCTGGACGTGGAGCAGTACCTGCGCGGCGTCCTGAAAATGGAGGTTAATCCCGACTGGTCCAAAGAGGCCCTGCGCGCCCAAGCGATCATTTCCCGAACGTTTGCTCTGCGCAGTCAAGGACGGTTTGCCTCTCTCGGCTTTGACCTGTGCGACACGCCAACCAGCCAGGTTTACGGCGGTCTGAGCGCTGCCGATCCGAGGGTCGATCAGGTCGTCGCCTCGACGAAAGGAGAAGTCCTGACCTATGGCGGCGAGCTGGCTCAGACGTATTTTCACTCCGACAGCGGTGGAGCGACTGCCAGCTCTCAGGACGTCTGGGGCGGGTACGTTCCGTACCTTCAGACGGTCGTTGACCCATTCCCGACCGAGTCACGCCACGCGTCTTGGACGGTTCGGCTCACGTCGGCGCAGATTGCTGCCGCCTGCGCCCAACAGGGTATGAAAATCGGGCCGGTGAAGCGCCTGTCGATCATCGCCAGGGACAAGGCCGGCCGGCCGACGCTTCTGCGGCTTGACGGGACGCTAGGAAGCGTAACAATATCGTCGAACAAGTTCAGGAACATCATTGGCCCGACAGTCCTTCGGAGCACGTTCTTCTCGCCGGACGGCAACCTGCCGAAGGTTCTTGCCTCCGGAAGCGCCGCCAAGCCCCAAACCGAGACAGCCTTATCTCGGCCCAGCTCAGGCGAGGAGGATGTGGACCAGCAGATTCAGAACATCATCAGACAGAAGCTGCCCGACCAAGGGGCTTCAAGCTCTGAGAGTTCTGAGAACCGTCCTCTGACAGGCGACGAGCGAAGCCAGTGGAAGACGCTGCTGGATCAGGGGGCGTTTACCACCGATGAGCTGATCGACGTCCTGCTTCATCCGGAGCGCAAATCGTTTTACCTGAAAAAAGCCCTTGGGCAGACGCCTGTGACGCCTGCCGACCAGCCGCTGCCGACGGCGGCGGAAACGTTTACGGCCCACGACGGCGGGTTCGTCTTCGCCGGGCGGGGCAACGGGCACGGCGTTGGCTTATCCCAGTGGGAAGCGAAGGCCATGGCCGATCGGGGCTGGAATGCGGAGCGGATTTTGGCCTTTTTCTTCCCCGGAACGAAGGTGGAACGCCGATGAGCGCTGAAAAAGCGGGATTGGAATGCCGGCCTGCGGAAGAGACGCCCCACGAGCCGGACTTTTTCAGCGTTCAGACGTATCAGTACGATCTGCCTCAGGAGCAGATAGCCCAAGTACCCGTCAGTCCTCGGGACAGCTGCCGTCTGATGACGCTTGACCGCCGGACCGGACGAGTAGGGCATAAAGTTTTTCGCGACTTGCTTGACCTCCTGCGGCCGGATGACCTTCTCGTCCGCAACGACACGAGAGTGCTTGCGGGACGTCTGACCGGACGAAAGATTTCCGGCACGGCGGAGGTAGAAGTCCTGCTGCTCAGGCAGGAAAAAGAGAACACGTGGCAGGCGCTCGTTCGCCCCGGTCGCCGACTGCCGCCCGGAACGGAAGTTGACCTGCAGGGCGCCATCGCCGTGGTCGGCCCGTCGATCTCCGACGACGGGGTGAGGCTCGTTACGTTTTCTGAAGGATTGGACGTGAAAGCTTGGTGCGATCTTCACGGCCAAATGCCCCTGCCGCCGTACATTACCAGCCGGGAGTCGAAAAACGACGACTACCAGACCGTCTATGCCAAGGACGCAAACTCAGCCGCCGCTCCGACGGCGGGGCTTCATTTCACCGAGGGTCTGTTGGCCGCTATCAGAGAGAAAGGCGTTCAAATCCTCGACGTGACGCTGGAAGTGGGGCTGGGGACGTTTCGGCCGGTGAGTGAGCCGGACATCCGCCGGCACGTGATGCACTCCGAGCGCTGTCGGGTGCCTGCAGCAACGCTTGAAGCGATCCGCGCCGCCAAGTCTACCGGCCGACGAGTGATCGCCGTGGGCACGACGGTCGTTCGTACTCTCGAAGGGCTCTGGAGCACCGGGAAGGTCGATGACCGATGGTTTGAGACCCAGCTGTTCATCTATCCTGGATTTCACTATCAGGTGGTCGACGGGCTGATTACAAACTTTCACCTTCCCGGCAGCACGCTGATGATGCTCGTTTCGGCGTTCGGCGGGTACGAGCCGGTGATGGCGGCGTACCGCGAAGCGGTAGCGAAAGGGTATCGGTTTTTCTCTTTTGGAGACGCGATGTTCATCGTCTGAGGAGGCAACATGAAATATCCAGTTCTCGCGGCAGTTCTCCTTCTCGTCTCTGTCGTATTGCTCCTGTTTAAGAAGTCCCGCGCCGCAGGATTCGTTTGTCTTGCGGCTGGGGTTGGCTTGGGCGCGTTGAAGGTCCGGCTCAGCCAGTGGGAAGACTTTTTGGTCCGTCCGTTCAGTTCCTCGGCGGAGCCGGTGACGGTAACGTTCGAGGTCGGAGGGTCCGTTAAAGACTTTGCCTCTTTTCTCGCAACGAGGAATGTGGTGGCTGACGCCGGAAATCTGTGCTACTTTCTCAGCCTGTTCGGCGCTGACAGGCGCTTGGCCGCTGGCGGCTATTCGCTGCCCCCTGGGGCTTCATGGCAGGTTGCCAGACAGCTGGCAGACGCTCAGGCCGTTTTTCAACAGGCGACGATCGTTCCTGGGGCTTTCCCAGCTACCCCCTTGGGCGACGAGTGGAGCGCCGAGGATCAAGCGAATGCCCTGAAAGACGATTCTCTGTACCCAGAGGGACTGCGGGCTTTTTTGCCCACCGAACCGACGGCCCGGGCCGCATTCCTGCTGCCTGAAACGTACAGCCTGAGCGCGCGGGATCCCCGAGAGCTGGTAAAGGCCGCTTCGGCTGCGTGGTGGAGTCGGTTCGGCCAATTTGTTACGAGCGCGGATCAGGCGAAGAGGACGGCTATTATCGCCTCACTTCTGCAGCGGGAAGCTCAGGTTGACGCCGAATATCCGAAAGTCGCCGGCGTTGTCGAAAACCGGCTGAAAAAGAACATGTTCCTGCAGATTGACGCTTCTGTGGTGTACGCGTGGGCCCTGAAGGGGCAGAAGTTGACGCGGGTGCTGTACCGGCATCTTGACGTGGACTCTCCCTACAACACCTACAAGCATAAGGGGCTTCCGCCCGGCCCAATCTGTGTGCCATCCAGTGCTGCGTGGGCCGGAGCGTTTGAGCCGGAAAAGAACGACTTCCTGTACTACGTCGCTGACGGCAAGGGAACTCACACGTTCAGCAAGACAGAAAAAGAACATCTTGAGGCTGTTCAGCGCTATCGGGCGCTGCAGAAATGAGGTATGACATGGACGAACGACGCTGTCCCGGATGCGGCGCGCTTTTTCAGAGCGACCGAAGCGACCTGCCGGGTTTTATTCCGTCCGGTCTCGCGGTAACGGACAAGACGGTTTGTCGGCGGTGCTTTCGGCTTCGTCACTATGGCGAAGGGAACAAGGCGCCGGTCAACGATCTGCTTCTGGAACCCCAGATTCGTGCGGCTGCCGCTTCGGCTGCCGCTGTTTTTCTCGTTTGCGACGCGCTGAGCGCCGACAGGGCTCTGGACGGCTTCGAGTGGCTGGACGGCGTTTCCTGCCCGGTAACGCTCTTGGTGACGAAGGCCGATTTGGTCGAGCCGTACCTTGACAGGTCGGCGCTCGGCCTTTGGGTCAGCGAGGCGACCGGCGTGCCGTTCGAGCAGATTCAAGTTCTGTCAGGGCTCAAAAATTCCGATCTGAGAAACTTTCGTCTGCGCCTGCAGGACGTTTTCTCGTCCGGCGATCGGCTGCTGTTCTTGGGGAAAACGAACGCCGGCAAAAGTACCATTTTGTCGTCCATGCTCCGAGGCGGAAGCGGCCCGACCGTTTCTGCCATGCCTGGAACGACGGTCGGACTGTGCGAGTATCAGCTGGAAGGCGGGATCGTGCTTCTCGACGCTCCGGGCTTGAAATCGCACGACTCGCTGCTTCCGGCACTGTGCCCCCAGTGCCTGATGGCCCTGACGCCCAAACGGCGGCTGGTCTGTCAAGAGCTGACCCTCAAAGAGGGAAGCGCCCTCTGCTTCGGTGGACTGGGGCGGGCTGCGGTTGTCGACGGCGGCGAGCGCGGCTGGCTGCGTGCTGTGGCGGTCGCGCCGGAAGGCGTCACGATTCATCAGACGTCGGCTGAGAAGGCTGAGGAGCTTATTGCTGCGGCCCGGACCGATTTGTTGTCGCCACCGTGCCGAACGTGTTACGATACATTAAGTCGGCTGCCGGTCAGGCGGGACGAGTTTGCCCTGTACCCCGGGTTGGATCTTGTCGTGGGGGGCGTTGGCTGGCTGGCTGTGACAAGCGGGCACGGAAGGATTCGCCTTTCCGGGCCGGATCCCCTGCACGGATTCCTGCGGAAACAGCTGATTCACTTCAGCGCAAGGCGATGACGAGTTGTTGAAACTGATTGGCGAGGAGGCCTTGGCCGGATGAACCTTTTTTCAAGCAAAAAACCGTACGCGGTGCGGCGGCCCAAACGGCGCCGTCCCAAGGACTTCGATCCTAAAAGTCTTCTTCGTCTGGGGCAGTTTATATTGGCCGCGCTGGCAATTTACACTCTGGCGTCCCTTTTTGCTCTTGGGACTGGACCGCTTGGGGAAAACATTTCAAGCAAACTGGTTGGCGTCTTCGGTGTGGGGATCGTCCTGCCGCTGGTTCACCTGCTGTACCAGCTGATCTGCGCGGCTGCCGGCCGAAAAGTTGACAGAAGCCTGCGCCAGTGGCTTGGAACGATTTTTGCGTATTTAGCCATCACGCTGCTGCTGACGCTGCTGTATCGGGAGGGCATTGGCCAGCAGGTCGGTCTCCTTTCGCCCGGAGCAGTTGGCAAGGCGATGGTCTCCCTTTTTCGCAGCACAATCGGCGCGTTGGGCGCGACGCTTGCCGGTCTCCTGTTGGTCGTCGCCGCGTTTTGTCAGTACGGCCATCTCTCGACGGACCGGGTGAACCGTTTCCGAACGGCGCTTGGCAGTCTGTCGCTGCGCCGGCTTAAAAGCCTCGTAGAGGACGAGGCTGCCGAGGACGATAGCTCACAGCTGAGTGTCCCGTCTGTGACAGTTTCTGACCCAGTCGTCCAAGACGAGCCGGCAGAAGACGAGGTCGATTTTCCTAGGAGCATTGATGAGGAACACGAGCCGTCTCTGCCGGACGTTTCAGAGACGGAAGCGGAAGGGCCTGACGAGATTCCTCAGGTCCCGCTGCCTTCGCGGCGCGGCTTTTTTGCGGCGCTGTTTCACCGTCGGGCCAAGGTGGACGTGGAAGCGGTCAAGCGGGCGATGAACCCGTCTCATGACAGGCCAATCGACATGTCCGACGTCGGCCTCGAGGAAAACGAGCCGCCTGCGGAGCCTGATGTGTCTGAACCGGTTTCTTTTCCGAACGTTTTCCCGAACGTTGAAGAAGAGCCGCTGAATGTGGAGAGCGAAGAGCCCCAGCCTGAGAAAACGGCCTCAGAGGTCAGGCGGGACGAGCCTTTCGGCTTTGCCCACTCAGGCGCCGGAGCAAACGGCGGTCGGGCGCTGGAGGTTGGCCGGGACGTCATGGCCGTTTCGGGCAAGTCATGGAAGCGGGACGGAGCGTCTGGCGACGCGCTGCACGAAACCCCTCCGACGCCTCAGGTGGTGCTCGACGCCGACGCGCCGATTATCGGAACTGGCGCTCTGAAAACATCTCAGCCGGCAGGCGACGAAGAGGCAGCTTCTGCCGGGGCTTTCCCGCCGCCGCTGGACCTGCTGGGGCCGTCGTCGCCGGGCGTCTCTGCCAGCGAGAACAGCGCGGCGCTTGACCAAGGGAGCGACGTTATCGAGGCGCTTTCCAATTTCGGGGTCGAAGCGACGCTGGCTCACACGATCGTCGGGCCAACGGTCATTCAGTACCAAATCCAGCTGGCGCCGGGCATAAAAGTGAGCAAGGTGTCGGCTTTGGAAGCCGACATTGCCGTGGCGCTTGCCGTGCCGGCAATTCGCGTTGAAGCGCCTGTCCCCGGGACGACCTACGTGGGCATTGAACTGCCCAACCCGCGCCGCCGGACCGTTCCTCTGAGGACGGTCCTGGAAAGCGAGGCGTTTCAGAAGACAAAACTGTCGTTGCCTTTGCCGCTGGGACAGACCGTCGACGGGCGCATTCTGATCACAGGACTGGAAGAGCTGCCTCACCTGCTCGTCGCTGGGACAACCGGCTCAGGCAAAAGCATTTTTATCAACAACTGTATTACCGCCCTGTGCTATCACAACAAGCCAAGCGACCTGCGGTTCATCATGGTGGACCCCAAACGGGTTGAGATGGCGTTCTACGAGCATTTGCCCCACATTCTGAGCAAGCCGATCGTCACGCCCCAGTCGGCGGTTGACGCGCTCGGTTGGGCTGTCCGCGAGATGGAGAATCGGTACGAGACGTTCTCAGCGGCTCGGGCCCGGCACCTGGAGTCGTACAACTCCAAAGTGCTCCCAAAGGACAGACTGCCTCACATCGTCATCATCGTGGACGAGTTAGCTGACCTGATGATGACGGCCCAGAAGGAAGTGGAAGAGTACATCGCCCGGTTGGCCCAGATGGCTCGCGCGACGGGAATTCACCTGATTTTGGCGACACAGAGACCGTCGGTGAACGTCATCACCGGCACCATCAAGGCGAATATCCCCGCGCGGGTCGCCTTCTCTCTGCCGTCAGTGGCAGACAGCCGAACCATTCTCGACGTGTCTGGGGCTCAGCACCTGCTTGGAAAGGGCGACATGCTGTTCATCAGCAGTCGCCACCCCCGTCCGCTTCGGATTCAATCGCCGTTTATGGACGAGGCCACGAACATTCGGGTCGTCGACTACCTGCGGAACGCGTTCGGCGAGCCGGAGTACGTCGAGTTGGGCGAGCAGGGCGGCAGCAGCTCGGGTCCGTCCGAGAACGGGGCCTTCCTCGACGAGCCGCGCCTTGCCGAGGCGGTCGCTATTGTTTTGGGAACCGGCATAGCCTCTTCCAGCCGGCTACAGCGTCAAATGCGGGTCGGCTTTACCCGCGCGGCCAGAATGATTGACAGCATGGAACTGTTGGGAATCGTCGGGCCGGCTGACGGATCCAAGCCGAGGGAAATTCTTGTGGACGAAGTCGAAGCCGACGAGATCCTGAACCGTCATGGAATCCGGTAGCCTGAATCTGGGCTGGGTCTCTTTCGCGTCCCTGCCCAGTCGGTGGAATTTGGCCGTGTTGGGAGGCCGAAGACCTGATCCCTCGTGGCTGAAACTCGCCGCGTCGGGGGCCGAAAAAGTCTGGGCGGCCGACGCCGGGGTTGCTTACGCGCTGGCCGCTGGGATAGAGTCTCATCGGGCGATCGGCGATTTTGACAGCCTGAAGGATCCTCAGTCTATTGAATGGCTTGCGGGCCACCCAGAACGGGCGGCCCGGTTCCCGGTAGAGAAGGACCTGACGGATTTTCAGATCGTCCTAGAAGAAATTCCGCCGGACCTGCCGCTGGTCGTGACCGGCTTTTGGGGCGGCCGATTTGATCACCTGTACTGCAACGTCTTCAGCCTGATGGGCTGGCAAGGGTCTGAGGCTGTTCGGGTTGCCTGCGACGAGAGGGAATGCATGGCGCTTTTAGGCCCCCGCGGGAGCCTGACAGTTTCGTTTGACGGTGAACCCGCCGCCGTCTCGTTGCTCGCGCTGACAGAGCAGGTGAGCGGTGTGAGAACGGACGGTCTGTACTGGACGCCTCAGCCCGAACTCAAGATGACGTTTCCCTACACGGTAAGCAATAAAACAACAGGGAGACCCTTTCGGGTCTCCCTGGAGAGCGGATGGCTTGGCGTGTATCTCTGTAGCAGAGAAAACGCGTTAGTCTCCGATCGTTAACGTTTTAGGCTGGTTAGGCACTGACAGTAGCGGCACGCTTAACCTTGCCCGAGCGAAGGCAGTGAGCGCAGATTTTCATCTTCCTCGTTTCGCCTGCGCCAAGGTCGACGCGCACGTTCTGCAGGTTGATCTGCCAGCGGCGGCGTGTTCTACGGTGGGAATGGCTGATCTGGTTGCCCGTTGCGGGGCCACGGCCACAGCAATCACAAACCTTGGACATGAAGACACCCTCCTTTGCTCGAGTGATCAGTACGACTGAAGAATTGTACCATAACAGACCGCAGATGAGCAAACTTTTTCGTAAGTAGGTGAAGACGATGACGTACACCCAAAAAACAGAGCGGCTTGAAGAGATCCTTCGGAGCCTTCAGAAAGGATCAATATCCCTTGAGGAGTCCCTGAGCCTGTACGAGGAAGCTCAAAAACTTCTGGAAGAGTGCCGCGCGTTCCTGCGTGAAACTGAGGGGAAAATCACGTATCTGCCTGAAGATCAGGGAGCTGGAACCAAGGAGGCCGACTAAAGTGGCTCAAAAATTTGAAGATCTGTTGGCTGTCAGATCCGAGTGGTTCACCAATCGGATGAAGTCGTTCCTAAACGCCCGGCCGGACAACGTGCCGCCGCGGCTTTGGGAGGCCATGTGCTACTCGCTGGAGGCTGGCGGCAAGCGGATTCGTCCTGTGCTGTGCCAAGAAGGGGCCCGATTGGCCGGCGTCAAGGCAGAAGACACGTTCCCCATGGCGCTGGCGCTGGAAATGGTTCACACGGCGTCGCTCATTCACGACGATCTGCCGTGCATGGACAACGACAGCCTGCGCCGCGGGAAGCCGACCAATCACTCGGTTTTCGGTGAAAGCCTAGCTTTGTTGGCCGGCGACGCCCTGCTGTGCTTCGGATTCCAAACCGCACTTGAGGGGCTGAAAGCCCGTAAAATCGAGACGAAACGGGTCGTCCGCGCGATGGAACTTTTCGCGTCCGCCCTGGGGCCTCAGGGGATGTGTGGCGGACAAACGCTTGACACAGACCTCCAGAGCAGGGCGTCATGCGACCTGCCGTTTGTTCAGTCAATGGCGTCGGGTAAGACGATGGCGCTTATTCGCTGCTCGGTGCTGTGCGGACTCTGCCTTGGCGAGCGGGGAGACGCGCTGACGGAGCGGCTGGACGAGTACGGCCGCCGTCTCGGCTTGGCCTTCCAGATTGCCGACGACCTGCTGGACGCGACGGCGACGACTGAAGAGGCGGGGAAAACGACAGGCAAGGACGAAGAGCAGGACAAAGCCACGTTTGTCTGCGTTTTGGGAGTGGACGGCGCGAAAGCGCGGCTGAAAGAGGAGACCGATGCGGCAGTCGCTGCGGTAAAAGACCTGCCGTCGCCGGACTTCCTTATCGGTTTGGCAAAATACTTGGAGAGCCGCTCAAAGTAGCATGACGGTTCTCGATTCTATCCGCGGCCCTGCGGACGTCCGCGCTCTTCCGCCGGGGAGCCTAGCCGATCTGTGCGGTGATCTGCGCGCGAAAATAATCACGACGGTACGAAAAAACGGCGGGCATCTGGCGTCGTCTCTCGGCGCCGTGGAGCTCATCGTGGCACTTTTGCGCCAGTACGATCCCGAAGAGGACCGGGTTATTTTTGACGTTGGGCACCAGACCTACGCGTGGAAGCTTTTGACGGGGCGCCGCGAACAGTTTGACACTCTCCGGACTGAAGGCGGGCTGAGCGGCTTCCCAAAGCGGTCAGAAAGCCGGTTCGATCACTTTGACACCGGCCACAGCAGCACGGCGCTGTCTGCCGCGCTGGGGTACGCGGCCGCCCGGGATTTACTGGGACAAAATCACCAAGTCGTAGCGGTCGTCGGCGACGGCGCGATGATTAACGGCATGTCGTTGGAAGCTCTCAATCACGCCGGAGCCCTGCAGACGCGAATTACCTGCGTGCTCAACGACAACGGCATCTCAATTAGCCCGCGAGTCGGCGGGCTGGCTCTGCACTTGGCCGCCCTGAGCGCCTCGCCGTTTTATCGCCGGGCCAAACGAACTGTCAAAGGACTGTGCGGCTCGCTTCCGCTGGGGCGCCGGATTGAATCGGGGCTAGAGCGGTTCCGAAACCGGGTGAAAGAACTTCTGTCCAGACCAAACCTGTTCGATGATATGGGGTGGACCTACTGGGGGCCGTTTGACGGTCACGACATCGAGCGGATGGAAGAAGTCTTTCGGTTGGCGCACTTGTACGAGAAGCCGCTGTTGATCCATCTTGTGACGAAAAAGGGGAAAGGAGATCCGGACTGTGAGTCGGCTCCGGTGAAAAATCACGGTGTCGGCCCGGCCAGACCCGTAGGGGTTCCCAAGCGCGAAAGCTGGAGCAGCGCGGTGGCCGCTGAGGTGACGCGGCGGGCTGCTTTAGACAAGCGGATTGTGGCGATTACTCCGGCGATGGGAGAGGGCTCCTGTCTGGGCGAATTTGCCGCCCGGTTCCCGTCCCGCTTCTTCGACGTGGGCATTGCGGAAGAACACGCCATGACCTTGGCGGCCGGCATGGCCGCCGGAGGCCTTCGGCCGTTCGTGTTCATTTACTCGACGTTCCTTCAAAGGGCCGCAGACCAGTTGGTCCACGACGTGGCCCTTCAAAAGCTGCCGGTCGTGCTGGCGATCGACCGGGCTGGCTTCGTCGGCGAGGACGGGGAAACTCATCAGGGATTCTTCGACCTGTCGTGGTGTTCGTCGATTCCTGGCCTGCAGATGTGGGCTCCAGCTGACCGTCGTTCCATGGAATGGGTCGTCGGAAAATCTTTGGCGACCGACGCTCCTTTTGCATTTCGATTCCCCCGCGGCGCGGTGGAGGATGACCTTCTTGGCGACAGCCGGCGAACCGAAGACGGGCTGTCCGTCCTGAGCAAGGGAAGTCAGTGGGCCGTCTTGGCGGTAGGCAGTGACGTCTCGTTGGCCCTTGAGGCTCGAGGCTTGGCCATTCAGAAAGGCGTTCCTGCTCCTGACGTGGCCTGTCTGGAACGGATTTCGCCACTTCCTGAAAAAGCGCTGACGGATTTTTGCTCGGCCTACCAACGGGTCGTGACAATAGAAAGCGGCTATGTCAGAGGTGGGGTTGGCCAGCAAGTCGCCTGCTGCGTTGCCCGAGCTGGCTCGTCACCTCAGTTCGTCCAGTTAGGGGTTCCGGAGGTTTTCGTGCGCCACGCGCCTCAAGCGCGGCAACGCGAGTCAGTCGGTCTGTGCCCCGAACGCATTTTGGACTCTCATGTCTAAAGCCGATCGTCCCGTCCGGCTTGACCGTCGGCTCGTGAGGGAGCACTTCGCGTCCACTGACGAGGAGGCTCGGCTGCTCATCTCTTCTGGGCTCGTCCTCGTCGAAGGGCGGGCGGTTGACTCTCCGGATTGTCAGGTGAAGCCAACCGCGTCTGTCAAGGTGATCGGCCAGTCGTCTCAGTGGGTCAGCCGAGGAGCTTATAAGCTGCTGACGGCGCTTGACGCCTTCAATATTGATCTGACCGGTGCCGTCTGTCTTGACGTGGGCGCTTCGACCGGCGGCTTCACTCACGTCATGCTGACCCGTGGGGCCAGTCGGGTATACGCCCTCGACGTCGGCTACGGCCAGCTGGCCTGGTCGCTCCGGCAGGATCAGCGCGTGACGGTTATGGACCGGCGCAACGCCCGTGAAATGGTTCCTGAGTGGTTTGAGGCGGCCCCGTCGTTCGCGGCGACCGACGCGTCGTTTATCTCCCTGACGGCCCTGTTGGAACCGATGTGCGGCGTTCTGCCGGACGGCGGACGTGCTGTCGTCCTCGTCAAACCGCAGTTCGAGCTGCCGCCAGCTCTGGTAGATTCTGGCGGAGTGGTGACCGAACCGGAACTGCACTTGGCCGCGCTGGAAAAAGTTCGCCGCTTTGCGGCGGAGCACACTGACTTCGGCTTAGTCGGAGCGGTTCCTTCCAGAATTTTGGGGACGAAGGGGAACCGGGAGTTTCTCTTTTACCTGATTCGCGGCGCAAAGAACGCGGAAATTGATATGCCGGCGCTCGTGACAGCGAACGGCACTTCTGCCCAATGATCGGAGGCGGCACAATGGTCCCGGGAATGATGGTGAACTTGGCAAAACCGAAAGCGATGGAGCTGGCCCGCCGCCTTCTGGACTGGGGAGAGGAACTGGGCGTCCAAATCAGGCTGCCTCAGCGGGAAGCTCATGCTCTGGGCTGTCAGGGCGACGACCTTCAAACGTGGTGCCGAACGGTTGACGCGGCAATAGTCATCGGCGGCGATGGGACGTTCCTGCGGGCGGCCCGGCGGATCCTCGACCAAGGGAAAGATATCCCGCTGTTCGGCATCAACGTGGGCCACTTGGGCTTCCTCGCCACCGGCACGGTAGAGGGCGCGCAAAGCGAGCTGACTCAAATTCTCGAGGGCCGCTATACTGTCCAGAAACGGCACACCTTAGAATGTCGTTATATCCGCGGGGAGGAACAAAAGCAGTACTACGCCCTGAACGATTTTGTCCTGTACAAGGGGACCCAGGCTAAGCTCATCTCCGTGGCTGTCGAAGTGCACGGCCGGCCGATGTGCGTCTTTCGGGCCGACGGCCTGATCGTGGCGACTCCTACCGGCTCGACGGCGTACGCCCTGTCTGCCGGGGGCCCGATAGTCCCTCCTCACGTGCCCTGCATGGTCCTGGCTCCCATTTGCGCCCATACGCTGTATTCCAGACCGATCATTCTGGCGCCCCACGACCAGTTGAGCATGAGGCCCCGGTGCGAGGCTCAGACGTTCTTCTCAGTGGACGGACAGGACGGAATCGGTGTGAGCGAAGGGGACTCCCTTCAGGTAAGCCTGTCAGAACGGCGTTGGGTCTCGGTGATCACGCTGCCTCAGCAGGGATATTTTGAGCTCCTGCACCGAAAGCTCATGTGGGGATTTGATCCAGTCGGAGAGATGTCTGACGATGCTTGAAGAGCTTTTCATCTCATCTGTCGGCGGCGTTAAAGAGGCTCGCCTGACGTTTTGCCCCGGCCTGACGGTTATCACCGGCGAAAGCGGAACGGGAAAGAGCAGCATTCTTCGCGCCCTCGAGATGGTTTCGGGCCGGCGAGTTACTGCCACGGCCGTGCGAAGCGGCGATCAGCTGGCCGTCGCTCAGGCCGTCTTCACGACCCTTCAGGACTTCCCGTTTCTGGACCAGCCATGCCAGCCGCAGGATCAGTCGATGATTCTGAGGCGCGAGTTCTCTCAGTCAGGGCGCGGAAAGTGCGCTATCCAGGACCAAACCGTTTCGCTTGGCGTCTTGGCTCAGACCGCGGGGGAACTTCTTGCCCTTCAAAGCCAGTTCGCTCAGTTGGCTCTGTTGGACGGGGAAGAGCAGCTCCGGCTTCTCGACCGGTTCGGCGGGCCAGAACTTCTGTCGTGCCGTCAGAAGTTGGCCGACGCGCTGCACCGGGTCATCGAGGCGGAGCGCGGTTTGCGGGCCTTAACCGCAGAGGAAAAAGAACTCCAGGAGCGCTTTTCAAACGCCGAGCGCGTCAGGGAAGTCCTGAAAACGACTGAAGCCGGCGAAAGCCCGGAGAGCTTGGAACTTCAGCTGAACAGTCTGGAAAGCCGCCTGCGAGGCCTGCAGGACCTGAAAGACCGGCGCCGTCGGCTGAACGACGGCGAAGGCGGCGGTCTTCAGGCCGACTTGGCCGAAGTCCTTGGCGGCATTGAACTTCTGTCCGGAGAGGACAGAGAAAACCTTTTAGAGGCTCGGGAGCAGGTGGCCGGTGGCCTTGACCGGCTGTGCCGGCTTCTCGATAAAGCCGCTTCAGCTCAGGCAATAGCAGACCTAGAAGAGGAGACCGAACGGCTGGAAAGTCGGTTGGGCCGGTTGAGGAAGGCGTTTCGTCTCTCTGGGCTGAGCAGCTTTGACCAGCTCTCTGACTGGCTGAAAGAGGCTGACCGAGCGTCCCAATGGCTTGCCGGACTGTCAGATCAGCGGACCAAACTGGCGGCAGGACGGGCCGAAGGGACAAAAGAGCTGTCCGACGCGGTGGCGTGCCTGCGCCAAAAACGGCGCGACGCGGCCGGCCGGCTCAAAACTGCTGCCTCCGCGCACCTATCCGGAATGGCCATGGAGGGCTGCGGTTTCGACGTGGTGCTGACCAAGCTGGATAAAGTCAGGGCAAACGGCGCTGAGAACGTCGACTTCGTCCTTCGCCGGGGAAGCGGCGCCGTTTCGGTGGCCAAAGGGGCGTCCGGCGGGGAGCTGAGCCGAATACTTCTCGCTCTGCAGCTCTCGCTGCCGCCGGCGGCGTTGCCTCAGACTCTCGCGTTTGACGAGGTGGAGGCAGGGCTTGGCGGACGGGCGGCATACCTGACCGGATTGAAGCTGAAAGAGCTTTCGAAAGACGTTCAGGTGATCCTAGTCACTCACGAGGCGATCATCGCCTCGTTGGCCGACGCCCATTACGGCGTAACGCGCCAGAACGACGAGACGTCGGTCCGCCTGTTGGAAGGGGAGAGCCGAGTAGCCGAGATAGCCCGAATGCTCGCCGGAAGCCGGGACGAAAAATCGTTGGCCCACGCGCGCCATTTGTTGGAGACAAAAAGCGTTCCGGCAATTGACGAACGGGACGAAAGACTTTACAATAACTGAGATATTCCGCATGGGATCGGCATAAGCTCTTCGGGGCGCCGAAGCCCAGCGAGAGGAGGAAGCAAGAATGTACGCTATTATCGAAACGGGTGGAAAGCAGTACAAGGTTTGTCCCGGCGACCAGGTAAAGGTCGAAAAGCTGGGCGCTGACGACGGTGCCTCCGTCGTGTTTGACAGGGTTCTGATGGTCGGAGACGGCGAGACGACCAGATTGGGTTCTCCGCTTGTTGAAGGCGCCTGCGTGAAGGCGACCGTCCTGACCACCGACAAGGCCAAGAAGGTCATCGTCTTCAAGTACAAGAACAAGACGAACTACCGGCGGTTCCGCGGTCATCGCCAGCCCTACACGCTGGTATCCATCGACTCAATCGAAGGGTAAACGGTGACAACGGTCCGCGTCTGGCGAATCAATGGACACGTTCGGGGCCTGCTGGTCTCGGGGCACGCTGAAAGCGTCCCGTCGGGCGAGGCGGATATCGTCTGCGCGGCGGTAAGCGTTCTCGTCCAGGCCCTTCACATCGGCCTAGTCGATGTGCTCGGCGTGCCGGTTCGCTCAGAGGTGGAGAAGAAAAGGGCGTCGATAGAAATGCATTGGGACGGCTCTGACCCACTGGCCGATGCCGTGGCAGAAACTATCGTCGCAAGCCTGAAGGAAACCGCTCGGAGTTATCCTGAAAACGTGAAATTGACGGAGGTGTCGTAAATGCTTTTTAAATCAATGGATTTGCAGTTTTTTGCTCATAAGAAGGGACAGGGCAGCAGCACGAACGGCCGGGATTCCAACGCCCAGCGCCTTGGCCTGAAGAAAAGTGACGGCTGTGTCGTAAAGGCCGGCAACATCATCGTTCGCCAGAGAGGCACACAGTTTCATCCCGGCATGAACGTCGGGTGCGGCAAAGACTACACGCTGTTTGCCCTCAAGGACGGCGTCGTGCGGTTCACTCAAAAGGGATCGCGCAAAGTCGTTGCCGTCGAAGAAACGGTCGCGTAACATTCGCGGGGGCCCTTTTGGGCCCCCTTTTTCTTGCCATAGAAGAGGTGAGAAAACTGAAATTCGTAGACTTAGTCCGCATCCACGTCAGCGCCGGTCGCGGCGGCAACGGATGCATGAGCTTTCGCCGCGAAAAATTTGTCCCTAAAGGCGGGCCGGACGGCGGCGACGGCGGCCGGGGCGGCGACGTCTACGTTCAGGCTGACCAGCGGCTGGTCACCCTGGCCGACTACCAGTACAAACGCCGTTTCAGCGCCTCGTGCGGCCTGCCCGGCGAGGGGTCTTTGAAGACTGGAGCCAACGGCGACGACCTGATCGTCAGCGTGCCGTGCGGCACAGTAGTCACAGACGCCGTCACAGGAGAGCCGCTGGCCGACTTGGTGGAAGACGGAGATCGGGTTCGAGTCGCCGCAGGCGGCAAAGGCGGCAAGGGCAACGCCCATTTTGCCAGCTCACGACGCCGGGCGCCTCGGTTCAGCGAAAAAGGGGCCGAAGGTCAGGAGCGGGACGTCAGCTTTGAGCTGAAACTGATTGCCGACGTCGCACTCGTCGGTCTGCCGAACGCCGGCAAAAGCAGCCTGTTGAAGGCCCTGTCGGACGCCAACCCGAAGATCGCCTCATATCCGTTCACCACGCTGTCTCCCAACCTTGGCGTTTTGTCCGTCGACGACCAGAAAGTCATACTGGCCGACATGCCCGGCCTGATCGAGGACGCGCACTTGGATAAAGGGCTTGGGCTGCTGTTTTTGCGCCACATTGAGCGGACTCGCATGAATCTTCACGTCATTGACCTGTCGTCCGGCACGCCTGACGAACTTGAGCGCAACTGGCGCGTTGTGGTCGACGAGTTTGCCCACTACGATCCCAAGCTGCCCGAGCGTCCCTCTGTCGTCGTGCTTAACAAGGTCGATCTGTGGAAGGGAACCGACGAACAGTTGGCCGGCCTGTGCGCGTTCTTCTCAGAGCGTGGGCTCAAAGCGTTTGTAACTAGCGCCCTGACCGGCGAAGGAATTCCGCAGCTCATTGAAAACGTTGCCGGATTCGTCCGGGACAACCCGCGCCCGAAAGGCGTTTTCAGGCTGTTTGAGACCAAGCCTATCCGCATGGAAGAGTCATCAGACGGCGTGTCGATCATTCGCGAGGCTGCCGGCGCTTTCCGGATCATTCACAGCCGCATTGAGGCGGCGTCCGACCGATACGACTTCGGGCAGGAAGAGGCGGTGGTCCGCTTTGGCCGCCTGCTGCGGAGCTACAGGGTCGAAGAGGCGCTGGAGAACGCGGGCGCTCAGGCCGGCGACACAGTGCTGATCGGCGACGTGTCGTTCACCTTTGAGCCTGAAAGGGCTCCGGAAAAGTGAACATCGAAGAGCTGATCCAGCGTTCTGACGACGGCAAAACGCGCCGAGTCGGCATAATGGGCGGAACGTTTGACCCAATTCACAACGCTCACCTGTTGGTCGCTCAGGAAGCTCTCACTGCGCTGACCTTGGACGGTGTCATTTTCGTTCCCACCGGCGACTCGTACCACAAACACAATCGGCACGTCTCATCGGCGGAAGATCGATACATGATGACCTTTTTAGCCACGCTGGACAACCCGGACTTCGCCGTTTCGCGGCTGGAAATAGACCGGGACGGGCCGACACACACGGTGGACACGCTGCGGGAAATGAGATACTGGTTCCCGTCCGGCAAGGTTGAGTTTTACTTTATCACCGGTATCGACGCCGTCATGACCATGGACAGCTGGGCAGAGGCAGAGGAGCTGCCGAACCTCTGCCGGGTCGTTGCGGTCAATCGGCCGGGCTTTGCCGGCGAAAACTACCGCTTTGAAAACCTGTCCGAACGGCTTCGCCAGTCCATCGTCCAGATAGAAATTCCCCTCATGTCCATCTCAAGCACCGACGTAAGACGACGCGTATCTCAGAAAAGAACAGTTCGGTACCTGATACCTCGGGCTGTTGAGCAATATATTGCCAAGAGGAAACTCTACTGCGAGGACTCTGGCGAAGGAGCGTGAAAACGCCGTGAAACGTTGGTTTCTTGTTCTTCTCGTAATTCTGCTGGCAGTTGCTGCGGCCGCCTTAGGCGTGGTAGCCCGGCTGTACAAGCTGGCCCACGTGGACGTCAGCGACCTGAAACAACACCTGAAAATAGAGCAGTTGATGGGATCGGCCAACTTTCTCATCGTCGGCATTGACCAGCTCGATCGGATACACCGTTCAGACGCCATTCTGCTGGTCAAGGTGAACTTGGATAAAAAGACGGTCAAGGCCATGTCCATCCCGCGGGATACCCGAGTTCAGCTTGGACGGCATGGGATCCAGAAAATCAACGCCGCCTATGCCTTTGGCGGAATTGAACTTCTCAAGGACACGGTAACGAACCTCACTGGCGTTCCGATCAATCACACGGTGATCCTGAACTACGAATCGTTCCCGCAGCTGATTGACGCCATCGGCGGCGTTGACATTGACGTGCCGAAAAAGATGGTTTACACCGACCGCGCTCAAGGGCTGTACATCAACTTCATGCCGGGAATGCAGCACATGGACGGCGAAGCGGCGCTGAAATTCTGCCGGTTCAGAAAAGACGCCCTAGGCGACGAAGGCCGAATGAAGCGGCAGCAGCAGTTCATCAAAGCGGCGCTTGCCAAGGTCAAGTCGCCTGCTGTCATCGTCCGACTGCCGGACATCGCCCTGTCGGCCATGAAATTTATCAAGACCGACCTGCCGACCGAGACGGCCTTACAGCTGGCCCTTTACATGAAGGACTTGGACGCCAACAGGATAGAGCTGTTTACCATGCCAGGCGTCGCAGCGTACATCAAAAACCTCAGCTACTGGATTCCGGATTTGCAGAAGGCGTCAATTAAGTTCAGCGACACGCCCGAAGAAGAGCCGGCCCAAGCCGCCGGGAAAGCGCCGGACGGACAGCAGCCGGCGGTTCAAAACCCCGGACAGGAAGGCGCCGCGGCCGCCGGCCAGCCGTCTCCAGAGGACGTCGCCAAGCTCGAAGAGCTTCGCAAGACCATGACAAAGCCTTTGGGGGTCCTGAATGGGGCCGGGCAGGCCGGCATAAGCCGAAAAACGGCGACACTGCTGGAACGTCTGGGGCTTTCGGTTGGGTACACCGGCAACGCCAAACATTACGGTTATCAGTTCAGCGTCGTTCACTATCCCAAAGGCCCCAAGCCGAAGGAGGCCGTCCTTTTGGCTAGTCTCTGCAAGATCCCGGACAACTTGGTGATTGGGACCTCAGTGCCGCAGCTGTCACTAGTGCTCGGGAAGGACTACGAGAAGATTTACGGAATTTTAGAGAAGCTGCCTATCAAACGGTAGGCAAACCAAAGCCAAGGAGGTATGGAATTTGATAGGCGAAGGAACTCAACGCGTCATCAACGCGATTGTATCGGCCTTAGAAGACAAGAAGGCAATTGACGTCAAGGTCATTGACCTCGAAGGGCGAACGTCACTGGCCGACGCTTTCATCTTAGCAACGGGGAACTCGGACGTGCACATGTCCACGCTCGTCCGCGTCGCCGACGAAACGCTGACGAAGGAAGGGATCACCCCGCGGATTGAAGGGGAGTACAGCACCCAATGGGCCCTAATCGACGGCGGAGACGTGATCGTTCATATATTCGGCGTCAAAGCCAGGGAATTTTACAGCCTGGAGCGCATCTGGAAGGCAGTCGAAGCGGAACGGCAGGGATAAACCTTCCGCTGTTCAGGCTATAAGACAAACTTCAAAAGGAGACGTCAGGATTCGATCCTGACGTCTCCTTTTTTTATGCTGAACGGCCGAGAAAAAATGGCAGAGGAAAGCCGTTCTCCAGTTAGTCTGATAATGTTTTTATCGCGGCGGATGTGAAGACCGGTCGGTAAACTGTGAATGAACGGTGGATAAGAGGACATCAGAAGTAAAATATAATTTAGACACCCCTGAGAGCGTGTGAATCATTTGTGGATAAAGTGAAATTGAGTTTCTTTGCAGTATCGTTTAATAATCAAGTCGATCAGAAGGCAGGTGTCCCCTCTAAATTGGAATTTAGTGGGTTGTGGATAGATAAATTCCGCTGAAAGTTATCCACACGCGGAGTGCGTCCGCTAGATTAAGCGCTGAAATCATGAACGTAAACGATGCTCCGAGTTGGTTTGCTGTTCTCATTGATCGGGGCTGTTGGTGCGGTTGAAGAAAGGGCTTGTGCGTATTGATCGCTAGTGCAGCTCGGTGCGGGCCGGTATGGAAGTGCAAGGCAATATGGAGTCACAAGCGAGAAGGCATAAATAACAACGAGAGACCGACAAACGCAAAATACATCGGCGACACCAGGCAGATCACCAGCATAAATGCCGCAGCGCTGCGGCGGATCCTTCAGACAACAGATCAGACAATAGAAAGCCGCTGCGGAACGTTAGCGGAACGTTATGCTCAAAGAATGTCTCAGTCAAGGAGAACGTTCGTTTGGCTGTTAAAGAAAGCAACGCGAAAAAGACGAGCGACGGCCGTAGGATATCAGGCCGCCGCTCACTACAGAGCTTCATATTTGGCGATATATGCTAGTGCAGTTTTAAGACACATCGCAAAGAGAGGTTTGTTAGAAAGAACCTGCCTTTTTATAGGCAGGTGAAACCCCCAAGAGAATGAACCAACGTCTTATTGGCCCATCCTTAAATGTCTTATAATGTATCTTATGTTTCATAGAGCGCTGAAATCGGGTAAGGCGGCCTGACGTTGGCTTTAAATTTGGGCCTATTGGTCCGTTGTTTATCAGGGCAACTGTAACCTTTGAGTCATTCGCCGTGAATGCACGGAGTGCTGCAGAGTCTTTGCAACTTTCTCACAGAACGAGGCGCTTTTTTCTGAGTTTTCGCTGTCTCTTCCTGCGGGCGCGAGACGTTTTCCTGAAGTAATCGGGCTTGTTTCTTCTAGTGGATCTCGTATACAACTGGGCCGCAAAATCTCACCCTAGTAAAAAGTGTTAGCTGGGCTATAATAAATATACTTATGAGGATGTGTCTGTGATGAATAAGGAGAGTTTTGCTAAGGTGCCTTGCTTCATGCTGTCGCTTGTGGCCTGCGTGGCCCTCTTTTCTTCCACGTGCTTTGCCGCGCTCGTGCCTCCCGGTGAGCACCCGTTGGATAAGAAAGCCGAGGAAGTCGACATCGATTCTATGTCAACAGCTGACGTGGTCGATTTTTATGATTCTTTGATGGACGGTTGGAAAAAGGAAATTGCCAGAGCCGACGAAGAGCTTTTAAAGGTCCTGCCGGCGGCCGGAAAGGAAAAATTCAAAAAAACTCAAAAAGCGTGGGAGGCGTTCTCTCAAGCTGAAAACGACGTCCTTGATCTGGCCATAGAGAAAGTGAATGAAGGACCGTACGGCGGAACAATGTGGGTATCGATTCAGGCCAACAGCCATGCCGAGTTTACCCGGGTGCGGGCCATGGAACTTCTGACGTACTTGGATTGGTACAAGAATCGAAAGATTGAGCTTTCTGATGATTGCGAGACAGAATATATGAGTGATGTGGATCAAGATATCTGGGGATCTCTGCCAGATAATTTGCCTGACGGCTCTAAAGACAGTGCGGCCAAGCTGAAAGCAGCGTGGGAAGCGTTCGCTGCCAGCGAAAAGGACTTCATTAACTGGCTTGCCCGTGAACTGGGAGGGGCTACAGGAGATGACATTTGGATTGAAGCAAATTCTGCCTACATCTGCCCTCTCGCCAACGTACTCTCTGTCTGTGAAAATGCGGAGGAGTACACGGAAAGCGACGCAGATGACGAAGCCGGCGACGAAGATGAAGCCGGAGACGAAAACGAGGACAACGGCGGCGCTGAAGACTCTGAAGCCGAGCCTGTGGCGAATTAACTGGCAGTCCTCCTTGTCGCTAGCTCAGTGTGTCTGATAATGTTTTTATTCTAGCGAACAAAAAGGAGCTACAGGATTTTTTGATATGCTCCCCCCAAGTAGGACAGGGAAATATAAAACCTACTTGGGGGGTATTTCTATGCCCAGAAAAAGCAAGATAGACTCAGCTTTGAAAATCTCTCTGGTTGAAAGCTATTTCCGAAACGAAATCAGCTGCACGGAAGCGACAAGGCAAGCGGGGTTTAAGAGCCGTGCATCGTTTAGCGGCGTAAAAGTACCGCCAGCCGATTGCTCGACTGGCGGTACGAGTCCTTTTGATTTTTTACTGTCCTATTGACGGGGAGCACACCATTTTCCTGCGGCTCCCCTTTTATTTTTATCTCAGATTTCAGCAAGCGAGAAGAAAACCTCTGGTTTCAGGCTCGCTCCGCCCACGAGGGCGCCGCTCACGGCCGGCTGGGCAAAATACTGCCCCGCGTTCTCCGGCTTGACGCTCCCGCCGTACAGAACAGGAACGCCGCTCTGATCGGCCAAACGTTGGCAGACTGCTTGAGCGTCTGAAGGAAGGGCGGCTTTCCCTGTCCCGATCGCCCAAATAGGCTCATAAGCAATAAGCCAGTCATGAGATCCCTCAAGAGCTTGAAGGACTGGCGCTATTTGTTCGTCGATGATCGTTTGAGTTTGGCCAGCTTCTCTCTGCTCCAGCGACTCCCCTACACAGACGACGGGAATAATGCCGGCAGCGCGGCACGCTGCGGCCTTAGCAGCCACAAGCGCTGACGTCTCGCCCTGATACTGGCGCCGTTCGCTGTGACCGACGATCGCGTAACGACAGCCTGACTCTTTTGCCATCGACGCGGAAACCTGGCCGGTAAAGGCCCCGGACGGTTGATCGCTCACGTCCTGCACGCCCAGCGACACCGGCGAATCGCCAAGGCCCTCTTTAAGCGCCGCCAAAGAAAGAAACGGCGGAAAAAGAGCCCAGACAGCCCGGTCCTCAGAGCTTGCAGAAACGAGAGACCGGAATTTGGCCCCGAACTCCTGAGCTTGGGACGGGCCGAGGTTCATCTTCCAATTGCCGAAAAGGTACAGCTTCTTTTGTGCCGTCATCGTTTGCTCCTTTCGCGGAAAGCGCCGTCGGACGAATGCTGCGCGGCAAAAGCGTTCTGCCGCAGCCGTCCGTTGGGCTGAGAATGCTGGGATATTCTGCTGACAGGCAGGTCAGCCGTTTAAGACCGATAAGATTATGACGGCTTAAAAGGAGATTCGCAAGTGCTCCTAGCCTCAGACGAAAAGCGCCAAACGGGCGAAACCAAGCTTTTACAAAGCGGGACTTTGCCAGAATTGAAGAGAAAGTTAAATGATATGGCGGCCTTGCTGTTGTTTTAGGGAAAGTCGGCCCACTGACCTATTCCCCAATTCCCCCTTTAGCCTCTGACTAGCAGACGCTTATGAATCACGAATGCTCCGTCTGGAATGATGCAAGGCCAAAGGCGAAAAAACAACAAAAAGCAGAATCAAGGTGGTCGAACACTCTTTGGTACCTTGCCTGACATGTGAAGCAGCTTTTTATATCAATATTCAAATGACGCGGAACAAATTATGACATAAGGCATCTCCCTACTTTTAGTGCTGTTTTTGTAGCTGCTCATGTAAGATGTTTTTTCTCTTTAAAGGATAAAAAATATTTTTGTAGCCTAAATATGAGGTATAATAAAACAACATCCTTTTTGTGTTTTATTCGATCGCAAGCTCTCAAGATACTATGAGACAGGGCATACTGTGACAGTTAGAAATGCAAAGTTGTATCGACTGTCTCCTCACTTGAAAAGGAGTTTTAAGAGAGTGTCTTTGTCCTCTACCATAGGCCAGCATCGTATCATTGAGTCATATGTTGACAACGAACTTACATTAAGGCGTTATGCAAGGAGAATGCTGAATGAGCCATCTTAGCTATAAAAAACTTTGGAAACGTCTGATTGATCTGGATCTTACTAAAACACAGCTCCGAGAAGGTGCTGGAATCAGCACTTCCACTATGTCGCGCCTTAAAGTCGGAAGTAACGTAAATACCGAAGTCATTGTGAAAATTTGTGACTATCTCAGTTGCCGGGTTGAAGACATTTGCGAATTGGAAAAATCAGAGTGATTTCACTTGCAGGAGGATAAAAACTATGACCATTGTGGAACAAGTCTTACAAGATGCGGCTCATTCCATAGAATAGTTCACCGAGGCAGAACTACAGCAGATTGAATCCCAGCTCACAAAAAGAGAAAAAAGAGGTACTCCATACTGGGAAGTGAATTGCTTGGTGCGCAACAAGGTAATTCGTGCCACGCCAGAAGAAATAGTCCGGCAGCTTTATATTCTCAAACTGCACAGTATTTACAACTATCCACTTGATTTGATGCAGGTTGAATATCCTGTTCATTTCGGGCGTGAAGTTAAACGTGCTGACATCGTGATATTCGACAAAAAACATTCCACGACCCCGTACATTATCGTGGAACTTAAAAAGCCAAAGCTGAAAGATGGAAAAGAACAGCTTCGCTCTTACTGTAACGCTACAGGTGCGCCAATTGGTATTTGGACAAACGGCGGACAGATCTCCTACTATCACCGTAAGGATCCAAACTATTTTGAGGATATCCCCAACATTCCAAGTGCCGAAGAATCCCTTAAAGACATTTTGACCGAACGTTGGACACTTGACGATTTAGTGGCAAAAGATAAGCTGGTCACCGAGCGTAAAAGCTTGAAAGATCTCATTTTGGAAATGGAAGACGAAGTCCTTGCAAATGCGGGCGTTGATGTTTTTGAAGAAGTTTTCAAGCTAATCTTCACCAAGCTATTCGATGAGATGCGTTCGGGCCGTAATAAGAAGCGAAACTTAGAGTTTCGTAACTATGGGGAGACAGACGAAGAGCTCAAGAAGAAAATCCAATTCTTATTTGATCAGGCAAAAGATCAATGGGACGGAGTATTTACTGGCGATGCTAAACTTTTACTATCGCCGTCTCATTTGGCAATTTGCATTTCTAGCCTGCAGGATGTAAAGCTGTTCAACTCTAACCTTGATGTTGTGGACGACGCCTTCGAATATCTTATGAGTAAAACCAGCAAAGGAGAAAAAGGCCAGTTCTTCACTCCGCGCTATGTAATCGAAATGTGCGTCAAAATGCTTAATCCACGTGCAGACGAAACTATGATCGATACGGCAGCCGGATCCTGCGGCTTCCCTGTACATACAATGTTCCACGTGTGGCGCTCCATCATGAAAGAAAAAGAGTCAGTTCAATCCAATCTATTCACAACAGAAGAAAAACCGGATGAATGTACATATTATGTTAATAATAATGTATTCGCAATTGACTTTGACGAAAAAACTGTTCGTGTTGCTAGAACCCTGAATCTCATTGCAGGAGACGGGCAAACGAACGTTCTTCATTTAAACACCCTCGACTACGAACACTGGGATGATACCGCTAAAGACAATGATTGGCGCTACAACGTGGGATGGAGACGCCTATGCAGGCTGAGAACAACTAAAAACTCAAAAACTACGCATTTAACTTTGATATTGTTATGGCCAACCCGCCTTTTGCGGGGGATATTAAAGAGTCTCGCATCATCACCAAATATGACCTTGGTAAAAACGCTAAAGGCCAGTTCCAAAGTAAAGTCGGGCGTGACATCTTATTCATTGAACGCAATTTGAATTTTCTAAAACCGGGTGGCCGCATGGCAATCGTACTGCCACAAGGACGCTTTAACAACGCCTCTGACAAATACATTCGTGATTTCATTGCCGAGCATTGCCGAATTCTTGCTGTCGTGGGGTTACATGGGAATGTTTTCAAACCACATACTGGGACAAAGACGAGTGTTCTGTTTGTGCAAAAGTGGGATGACAAGCTCTGCCCAAAAAAAGAGGATTATCCTATCTTCTTTGCCACGATGCAAAAACCAAGCAAGGATAACTCAGGCGATAAGATCTTCGCATGCGACGAGAATGGGGTGCCGAAACTTGATAACCACGGGCATTTATTCGTAGATCACGACCTCTATAATCACGAAGGACTCACGAACGACGGCATTGCGGAAGCATTTCAAGAGTTCGCCAAACGAGAGGGCTTATCTTTTTTTCAATGAGCCCATCCTTCAGCTCTGAACACTATCAGAAACTGATGGATGGGCTGGAAGCAGTAGAGAAAAACTACAAAGAAATTTGGGCAAATACTGCCAGAATAGACGCGGAGTACTTTAAAAAAGCAGACTTGCGTTTATTAAACAAGCTTAAATCTCTTAGTCTTAAAAAATTAAGTGATATGTTCTATATAACGGACGGTATCCATGCATCTATTAATTACGATCCTAACAGTAGTGTTCACTTGCTTTCGGCCACTTCTCCTAGAAAAGGATTTGTAAACGTTGATCGGGATGTCAGAATTTCATTAAAACAACATAAAGCGAATCCTAGAACGGCCTTACGTGAAAAAGATGTGTTAATCTCTACAGTCGGGACTATAGGTAATGTTGCTATGGTTACTAGCGACATTCTTCCGTCAAATTCTGATCGTCATGTAGCAATTCTTCGTGCTAGAGGAAAAAACGTTTTTGCCGAATGTATGACAGTATTTTTAATGAGCAAATATGGAAAAACTCAATGTCTCAGAGAGACCTCAGGTAATGTTCAACAAAACCTTTTTTTATACATGATTAGAGACCTTTGGGTGCCTGAGTTTTCTCCGTGTTTTGAGAGTAAGGTCACTACTCTCTTCAAGGAAGCTAACAGACATCGCATTGAATCTCAACAGACTTATAGAGAAGCACAAGCTATTTTATTAAAATACCTAGATATCCCATATCATTATCATTTGTCAAATGCCCCAATATCAATTCGTGCATTGCGAGAATCGTTCCTTAAAACAGGCCGTTTGGATGCAGAGTATTACCAGCCAAAGTATGACTCTTTGATTCAAGCCATTAGGAGTTATCACAATGGATATGCTCAATTTGCTGATGTTTTTAATCTTCGGGACCAAAACGTTGTGCCTAAGCCCAACCAAGAGTATCAATATATTGAATTGGCCAATGTAGGGAGTCTGGGACAAATCAACGATATAACAAAGGCACTCGGGAAAGAATTGCCGAGTCGTGCTCGACGTATGGTTAAAACCAATGATGTAATTCTCTCTTCCATTGAGGGTTCAATGAATAGCATCGCGTTAATTCCTAAGGAGTACAATAACGCGCTTTGCTCAACAGGTTTTTATGTACTTAACTCCGAAACTCTCAAACCAGAAGTGACGCTTATTCTCTTCCAATCGTTGTTTATGCAAGATTTGTTAAAACGTGGTTGCTCTGGAACAATTCTCACCAGTCTAAATAGAAATGACTTGTTTAATATTCCCATTCCAATCTTGGACGGCGAAATACAGAATAAAATTTCGTCGTATGTTCAAGAAAGCATGAGATACCGCCAACAAGCAAAAGAATTACTTCATCTGGCGACAGAATCTGTTGAATTGGCTATTGACAAAAGTGAAGATGACGCTGTCGTAATGCTGACAGACAGACAGACAGACAGACAGACAGACAGACACTAATTGCTACCTATAATCAGAAAGCCATGTACTACTGGCGCTTGGCAATCTTCTATTTCTTAGAAGAGTTAGGTTGTTTTGCCAACTTGCAAGAGCAACAGTGCAACTATGTTGTCAAGAATTTCTCGGAAACCTTCCGAGCTTCAGGGAGATTGGATAGCGAATACTATCAGACAAAGTATGACAAATTATTTGTGCAACTCGGAAGGCTGAATAGTAAGAAGCTATCTCACCTTGTCAGGATACAGAAATCCATTGAGCCTGGCAGCGCTGCCTACATGGAAAAAGGAATTCCGTTTGTTCGAGTACAGGATTTATCCTCACAAGGCATTAGTGAGCCATGTATCTATCTTGACCAGAAAAGTTGCGCCGAGGCCCCTCGTCCTCAGAAAGACACAATCCTATTTTCTAAAGATGGAACTGTTGGTATTGCCTACAAAGTACAAGAGAATGATCCTGAGTTCGTAACTTCATCGGCAATTCTGCATCTGAACATGAAAACAGATGAGATGCTTCCTGATTACCTGACATTAATGTTGAACTCCCCTATAGTTCAGCTACAAGCTGAACGAGATGCAGGCGGTTCGGTCATCAACCATTGGAAGCTGTCTGAAATTGCAGATGTGCTAGTGCCTGTGCTCTCCTACGAACAGCAAAAAGAAATCAGCTTATTAGCCCAATCGAGTTTTAGGTATAGGACAATAAGCAAGCAGTATCTCGAAATCGCTACGCGTGCGGTTGAGGTCGCTATTGAGCAAAATGAAGACGCAGCTATCTGTTACATCGAAGATTGTGAGAATCTGCTAGTATAATAAGTCTAAAAGGACGGTTCTCCTCAGTGTACTGGTCCACGAAAGCTCCATAATCAAACTGTTTGGACAGATGAAGAGAAAAAAATTATAGTAAAAGAGGTGTTCATACATATTTTTACAACTTACAGAACAAATGCAAGCTAACCTACGTGCAGTAGCGGAAAAATTTGGACACACGTAACAATGGTATGTCTATGTCCAACAGGCCCTGAATCAATATCTCGAAGATTTAGAAGACGCAGCTATCGGTGATGAGGCGTATCAAGAATATTTACGTTCTGGAAAGAAGTCTTACACGATGGAAGAGGTCCGAATAGTCTGTGGATTGGACAGTTGATTTTGTGGAACCACAACAAGCGCCAACCGCCCATTGGGCGGTCGGCGCTTGTTGTTACTTAGTTAATTTTTGCTATGTCCCGTTCAGAGGTTCTCGTTTTTACAGCTCCCCCAGTTGATGCGGCTAATATCATATAGACGCTCGGACTTATGCGAGATATTTACGTATTATATAAAACAATATATTCAACGCGTTATTTTGTAAATATAAGGTCCCAGTTTAAGCCCCAGTTACATAAATCATTGCAAAAGAACACGCCCCTTGCTGCGAGTGGCTTTTGTGCTGCTCGACCTTCGGTCGTGCCGTACCTGAAATTGCGCAGGGCATCAGAACCCTGCAGGCTTGTCTCACTTCACGCTCTCGATCGAATCGGCTTCTGTTAATATATACTTACCATATGTATTAAGATGTTATAGTAATCTCAGACTATGTCAGAGAGGAGTTCCGCTCTGGGCGATCCCTACCATCCGCGAAGATCATTTCCCAGCTTGAAGGATAAGGTTGGTATTGCGTCAGAATCGCCGGAGATCATCACCAGTTTAAAAAGGACGGCGTTCCCGGCAAAGTGACAATCCATTACCCAGTCAAGGACATCTCAGGAGAGCTTCTCAAAAGCATTGAACAACAAGCGGGCATTCGCCTAAAGTAAGGAGGAAACATCATGGTTGACCGATATATCTACCCGGCTCAGCTGCACTACGAAGCACACCAAGTCGGCGTCACCTTTCCAGATCTGCCGGGTTGCGTCACCGTTGGCAAGGACGCAACAGAAGCGATCTACAGAGCCAAAGAGGCCTTAGGGCTTCATCTGGTCGGTATGGAAGACGATCACGACACGATCCCAGCGCCTTCCCAAGAGGCTCAACTTTCCACAGAGGAAAAAGCAATCTATGTCCTGATCGAAGTTTGGATGCCGCTTATTCGCGCCGCAGTCCGAGAACCCTACGTTCGCAAATCCGTCACGGTACCCGCGTGGATGGACAAAGCCGCCAAAAAAGCCGGCCTCAACTACAGTCAGCTGCTCCAAGCGGCCATTGCCCAGTCGATTGGCGCTTCTAAATAGCTCAGTTAAAGCTCCCTGCTTAGCCAATAAGGAGGTGCCACGATGATTTATCTATTTACCGCAACGTTTACAAAAAACGACGTCTCTGGATATAATGCCCGCGTCCCTGATTTGCCGGGATGCATTACGACGGGCAAAGACCTCTCAGACGCAATCGACCAGATGAAAGACGCCATGGCCCTATGGCTTGTGACAGCAGAAGACGAGGGACTTGAGATCCCTACCCCAACACCTCAATCACTCTTACACTGCACTCCTGATACAATCTGCTCAGTGCTAAAAGCTGACACCGTTCTATATCGTTCGCAAACGGACACACGAGCCACGAGGAAAAACGTTTCTTTGCCTTTGTGAATGAGTCAATTAGCGGACAAACAAGGGATTAACTGCTCCCAAGTGCTTCAAGAGGCTTGGCGCGAAAAACTTAACCAACACGCCTAAAAAAGGCTACTCCCCCTCTTCTCTCATCATTCATTAGTTGGAAGGGGCACAATTGCCAGCGTCTTACCTAAAGGAACTAAAAGCTTTATTACGGTGTCAATTTGGGGGTTTGTTTCGCCCAGCTCCATTCTCGCTATAACAGGCTGCTTTACCCCGCTCATTTCTTCGAGTTTGCGCTGAGATAATCCTAGTTCCCGACGGGCTCTGATAAGTTCCCCGATGAGAGCAGCTTTAAGATGGCTAATGGCAATGTCTTCTGGGGTGAAGAGTTCTTTCTGAACATCTTCCCAGCGAATGCCGACTGAGCTGTTGTCCATTTTCATCACACCTTTCTTTAAAATACGCAAACTCCCGTTTAGCTTGTTCAATTTCCTGAGGTAGCATTTTTGCGACTTCCTCACAAAATTATGCAAAAGAACATAACTCCCATTATGCCAGCCGACGTCACGTCCTCTAGCCCTGTCGATCGTTGACTTTGTCAGCAGAGGCGGCTCCTTTTGCAAAAAGTCCCAAATGAAACACCAGCAATAGCAAGGGTTTGAGAGAAAAACCGGGACTGTAAACGGGAACATCTTCAACCCGAAAAACACAGTCCCGGTTTAAGTCCCGGTTTTGCGCCGGTAAAGACTGTTTGATTCCGTTTGATTCCGATAAAATTATAGCGTGCCAGCCCAGATATTTTTAAGGCTGGCACGCTATTTTATGCATATTCCGATAGATACCGAAATATCCCGGAAAACCGTCCAAATGGCGCGCTCGGCGAGATTCGAACTCACGACCTTCGCCTCCGGAGGGCGACACTCTATCCAGCTGAGCTACGAGCGCAACGGAGTTATGCTACACCGGAAGATAGCTTTCGTCAAGCGTTTTAGGCAAGTCTGCGCTAAAAGACTTATTTGAAACGGACGATTGTGACGCCGTATCCTCCTTCACCGGGGCCGCCAAGGCGATACTCGGATACGTAGTTGAGGCTGGCGCACAGCTCATGGACGGCCCGGCGAAGGATTCCCTCTCCCCGCCCATGAATGATCGTGACTTCGCCGTAACCGGCTCTCATGGCCCGATCCAAGTACTGGGACACGAGCGGCATGGCTTCGTCCAGCGAAAGCCCTCTGACCATCAATGAGCCGGCGACGCCTTCCGGTTTGGTGAACTTCGGCCCCGAGGCGAAAGACTCTTCCTTCGGCCGTTTGGTTCTGACCAAGCGGCGGACTGGAACGGATACTTTCATCATGCCCATCTGAACTTCAGCGTTGTTTTCGCTGAGGGCGACAATTTCACCGATTGCTTTGCCGTCGGCTCCGATTCGGACCGAGTCCCCGACGGCCAACGGTTTTTCTTGAGACAGGGCGGCGTTTTTTCTGGCCTCGATGGAGGCTTCTCGGACAGCTCCCCTGAGCCGGGCTGCCTTCGTCTGTTTTTTGTGGTCCTCCATGACCTTGTGTCCGGCAGATTCAGCTGCGTCTTGGAGGTTTCTCAGGAGGTCCCGAGCCTGCTGTTCTGCTTCGTCTAAAACCTGCCGGGCCTGCTGCTGGGCTTTTAGGAGAACGTCGTCTTTTTGGCTGAAGAGCGCTTTGCGCCGCGCTTCGATTTGTGTCTGGGCGGTTTGCAGCTCGGTTTGGCGCTGGATAACTTCCCGCTCGATTCGGTCGAGCTGGGACTTTTTCGTCTGCAGCTCTCCCATCAGGCGTTCAGCGTCCACTTCCCGTTCGTTCAAAAGCCGCCGGGCCCGGCTCAATATGTTTTGAGGCATACCGTACCGTCCCGCAATGGCTAGGGCGTTGCTTTGCCCGGGAACGCCGGTGAGCAGCCGGTACGTCGGTTTCAGTGACTTTTGATCAAAATCGACACAGGCCGCCTCTACGCCGGCCGTGACGGTGGCGTAGTGCTTTATCGGGTTGTGGTGGGTTGTGGCCAGAACGAGACTGCCCCGTTTGCCAAACTCTTCAAGAAGGGCAATGCCTAGGGCCGAGCCTTCCTGCGGGTCAGTTCCCGCGCCCAGTTCGTCCAGCAGGACGAGAGAATTCTTCGTGGCTTTTTCGAGAGCCTGGACGATTCGGGTCAGGTGGGAGCTGAACGTGGAAAGGTTCTGTTCGATGCTCTGTTCGTCGCCGATGTCGGCGTAAATGCCGTCGATCGGGCCGATGGTCGATCCGTCGCCGCACGGGGCAGGAAGGCCGCACCAGCTCAGGTAGACGGCCACGGCTGCCGTTTTTAGGGCGACAGTTTTCCCTCCGGTGTTGGGGCCGGTGACGACCAGTTGGCGATATTTCAGTCCGCAGGCGACGTCAATAGGGACGGCGCCGCTTCCTAGAAGTGGATGCCGAAGCTGATAAAAGCGGAAGTGGCATGGCGCTTGGAGTTCGGCCAAGCGCCATTTTGCGCCGGACATCCACTCTAAGGCGCAGTGACACAGGTCAAGCTGGCACAGGACGTCTTCGGCTGCACGGATTGCGCCCTGCCGCGCCAGAAGGAGCCCGGTCAGTTCTCTAAAAATGGTCCGTTCTTCTTCCTTGATCTGTTGGTTCAGGTCGGCTATCTGGTTGTTCAGCGGGACGATGGACTGGGGCTCCATGTAGGCGGAGTTCCCGGAAAGCGACCGTTCGGTGAATATCCCCGGGAAGGACGGGACAGAGCCGGGCTTGACCAGCACGGAGAACCGTCCGTTCCGGAGGGTGAGGATCTTTTCTTGAAGCATGTGGCTCTGAGGGCCGTTGAGGAATCGGTTTCCCCGAGCCCGCGCTTGGCCTTTCGCGTTTTCCAGTTTTGTTCGGAGGTCGCGCAGCCGAGGCGAGGCGCCGTCAAGCAGTTCGCCTGAATCGTCAAGCACAGCCAGGCGGCGGATTTCTTCAGTAAAGTCTCGGATGCGGCCGCAGAGAGCTTTAAGCTCCGGCCAGTCCTCTTTTGTTGAGTCGAGGAACTCTTTAATTTTCTGACTGAGTTCGAGAAGCCGGCGGATCGTCAAGAGCTGTGGTCCGTCGATCCAGCCGGTTTCCTTGGCTTCGTCAAGCAGATAAGCGGCGAGCTTTACGTCAGAGAGCCAAGGGAACTCTCCCCTTTTTGCCTGGCAGTCGGCATAGGACTTGAGCGTGTTCTGCCGGGTTCGGAGCTCTTCGACAGTTGAAGCTGGGGACAGATGGGCCAAGGCTTTTAGCGCGAGTTCGCTACGGGCCTTGCGGCCGAAGAGAGCTAAGACGTCTGGCAGTTCAAGCGTTTGGGCTGTTTGTGCTGAAAGGTTCATGACGGAGCTGGCTAACCGAGCAGAGTTGGGAAATTATTTTCGAGCCAGGTCAGAGCCCACGAAGCGACTTTCCAAGTATAGGTTCCTTCGATATGCCATCCAGGGATAAGGTGACGGAAATGGACGATGACCATGGCGATGATGATCGTTTTCCCAAGCCCCAGTGCGAGCCCCAGAACGCGGTTGAAGAAGTTGAGCCAGACGAACCGAAAGATACATGCGAGGAGTCGGCCGAGGAGCGAGCAGATGAGGCCGCTGGCGAGGAAAAGCAGTACGATAGCGGTCATCTGGGTGAGAACTGGGTTGGTGAACACGCGGGGAAAGGTACGAGACAGGATGTCGGCCAGCCAGCGCCACTGAGTAAAGGCGAGCCAAGCTCCGATGAGCGTGCCTGCCAAGGAGGCAAATTCTCTGGCGAAGCCGAGAAGGAACCCTCGAATGCCGAAGTACAGGGCCAGGCACAGCATGATCAGGTCAATCGGCGTGATGGACTGGGCGAGAAACTCTTGAATAACTTTCATTCTGCCTTCTCCGTTCCGCTGAGCTCGTGAAGCAGGGCAAGCAGTTTTTCAAGCTGAACTTGCGCCTGCTCGAGCCGGTAGGCCATCAACAGCCAACCGATGACCAACTTCTGTTCTTGGTCGTTCTCCCGTGAGAGCGAGCCGAACAAGTCCTGGGCGATGTGCTTGATTCGGAGCTCGTCCTCCGGCGGAAGAAGCGTCTGTATCGCGTAGGTCTTGCTGCCAAGGGTGATCGAAGATTCGCGAGCCTGTTCTGTCATTGGGAACGCTCCTCGCTGGCCTGGGTGAGCAGGTCACGCAGGCCTTTGCAGACGGATCTCAGCGTTGTCTGAAGGCGCTGATTTTCCTTCTGCGCGGCTTCGAGCTCGCTTCTGGCGTCCTGCAGCTGTTTTTTGCAGTCAGAAAGCGAGCTGGTCACGGCTTCCAGCTCCTTGCGGAATGGGTTTGTTTGCGTCCGAAACGTCTCTTCCTTGACCGCTTCGTTGCGGCGAAACGTTTCGATGGCCGACGAAAGATCAGAGAGCAGCTGATCGAAGTTCTTCAGGTCGTTCATCGTCCGATTACCTCCTTTGCTTGTGCGTTAACGCAGCACGTAGCCTTTCTTCTCTAGGGCCTGCCGAAGTGCCGAATGCCGGCTTTCCACTTCTGCGTCGGTCATCGTCCGGTCGTCCAGCCGGTAGGCCATCGAGAAGGCCAGGCTCTTTTTGTCCTCTGGGATTCCTTGGCCGCAGTACAGGTCAAACAGCTTGACCGACCGAAGCACCGGCTTGCCCAGCTCCAATATCTCGCTGGCGATGGCCTCAGACGACGCGCCTCTGTCCGCCAAAAGTGCGATGTCCCGATACACCGGCGGGAATTCTCCGCTCTGCTTATAGCAGGGCTTGAACGGGCGCGCAAGAGGAGCAAGATCGATTTCAAAGAAGAACAGCGGCGCGGAAAGATCCCAAGCCGACGAGATTGACGGCTTGAGCTGGGCCAAATACCCAGCCGGTTTCCCGTTCAGAAGGACCTGGGCGGTCTGCCCCGCGTGTCCCCAAGGCAAAGAGGCCGGGATGAAGGTTCCTCTAACGCCGCGGCTCACGAGGAGGGCCAGCAGATCCGCCTTGACGGAGAAGAAGTCTTCGGCGGTCCGTGCGCCGTACAAGCGGCGTCGCTCTGCACCGGCGTACACGACGCCGCAAAGTCTGTCAAACTCGACGGTTCCCTCCGGAGACGGGACAAACGCCTTGCCGCACTCGAACAGCCTGATTTCGTCCCGCCAACCTCGTTTTTCCGCTTTGCTGACAGCAGCCAGCAGCGACGGGAGAATGGTCGGGCGCATGACCGACAAGTCAGCGCTGATCGGGTTCGTTAACGTTTTGCACGAGTCAATTTCCGGATAGTCGATCTTCTGAAGCCAATCCGGGCTGATGAAGCTGTAGGTTATAGCTTCTGAGTAGCCGCGGGCCATGGCCGCTTCGCGAATCTGCCGGTGAAGGGACATGAACTCGCCCAGCTGGCCCGGGCCGTAGAGTTCGGGAATCCGAGGGCGCGAGTCCTGATACCCGTGAATGCGGGCGACCTCTTCGATGAGGTCCTCTTCGATGGACAGGTCATTTCTCCAGCTGGGAACGACGTATTCCGTTCCTTCGGCCGATTCGGCGCTGGCGACAAGGCCGAGGCGCGTCAGCGTCTCTTTGCCCGTCTTAGCCAGATCCGGCTGAGCGGTCAGCAATGCAGTCTTTCTCTCCGTCAGGAACACCCGGCGGGGCTCAAAGGGCTTTTTCTGACAGAGGATCTCTTTTTCGTATACCCGAGCGGCGCCCCACTGGCTCAGCAGGGCTTTGACCCAGCTGAGAGAAAGCTCGGTCAGGCACGGGTCGACGCCTCTGGCGTAGCGGAAAGCGGCCTCGCTTGGAATGCCAAGGCGGCGCGAAGTGCGCGATATGGCGGGCGCGCTGAAGCAGGCGCTTTCAATCAGCACCGCGCCCGTGCTCTCTGTCACCTCTGAGTTCTGCCCGCCCATGACGCCAGCCAGTCCGACGGCTACTCCGCCGGACGAGATGACGAGATCTCCGTCCGAGAGAACCCGCTCTTTGTGGTCCAAGCTCATCATGGTCTCGCCGGGCCGGGCCGGTCTGACGGTAATTTCAGGCGCGGGCAGGCTAGCGGCGTCGAAGGCGTGCAGGGGCTGACCCAATGCCAGCATGGCGATGTTGGTCGCGTCAACGACGTTGTTGACGGGCCTCATGCCCGACAGGCAGAGCCTGACGCCCCATTCGAGAGGCGAAGCCGCCACCTTCACGCTGTCGGCGGCGCCTAGGCGATAGGCCATACAGCCGTCGCCTTCGAGGGTTACGCCGTTGAACTGGACGCTCCAGTCCCCAGGCTGCTGCAAGGCGGGGCGAAGCTCCGGCAGGTGCAGCGAAGCGCCGGGAATCAGGGCGGCGATCTCTCGGGCCGTGCCGAGGTAGCTGAGCATGTCGCCTCTGTTCGGCGTGATGGACAGGTCGATCACCCAGTCATCAAGGCCGAGCCATGTTTTCAGGTCGGCGCCGATCGGGGCGTCGTCTGGGAGAAGCAAAATGCCGTGAACGGGCGAGAGCTCCGGCAGGCCGAGCTCGGCTGCCGATACCATCATGCCGTCGCTGGTGAACCCGTCGAAGTCCCTAAAGCCCAAAGTCATCCCGTCGGCAATCGTTGAGCCGCTCGGCGCGTACGAGACGATGCAGCCGGCGGTGACGTTTTTCGCCGCGGTGACGCAGGGCCGACGTTCGCCGTTCCCCAAGTCGAGGGTCGTGACGGTCAGACCGGATTTTGTGGGGTGGACTTTCGTCTCCAAGACTTTTGCAATCCGAAGGCCGCTTACTTTTGGTGAGACTTGGGTCAATGACTCGACTTCGCTGCCGGTGACGGTCAGCCGGTCAGCTACTTGATCGATCGGAGCGGGAATCGAGACGAATTGCTGGAGCCAGTTCCACGAGAGCAGCATTATTGATTCCTCCCCGAAAGAAGATAGTTCACGTCGCCGTCGAACAGGGCCCGAAGGTCGTTCAATCCGTATTTCAGCATGGCGATGCGGTCAAGTCCCATGCCCCATGCAAAGCCGGTGAACTGGGATGGATCGACGCCGCCGGCGCGGAGGACGCTCGGGTGAACCATGCCCATGCCGCCGATCTCAAGCCAGCCGGTGCCTTTGCAGATTCGGCAGGACGAGTCGTGGCCGCCGCAGGAGAAGCACTCGATGTCCATTTCGAGCGACGGTTCGGTGAACGGGAAGTAGCTGGCTCGGTATCTGGCGGCCAGCGAACGGCCGAAGACGCCGCTGACCATGGCCTCAAGGCAGCCCTTCAGGTCGGCGACGGAAATGTTCTTGTCAACGACGAGGCCTTCGACCTGATGAAACATCGGCGAGTGGGTCGGATCGCTGTCCCGGCGGTAAACCCGTCCAGGGCAGGCCACCCGCAGCGGCGCGCCAAGGGCGAGCATGGAACGGATCTGAACCGGAGACGTATGAGGTCTCAAAAGCGAGCCGTCGGGGAAATAGAACGTGTCCTGCATGTCCCGGGCCGGGTGGTGCGGCGGAATGTTGAGGGCCTCGAAGCAGTAGTAGTCGCTTTCGATCTCAGGACCAAGACGGACGGAAAAGCCCAAGTTGGTGAGTACTTCCAGCACGTCGAAGGTAACCTGAACGACCGGGTGACAGCTCCCCCACGGCCGGCCGCACGCCGGCTGGGTGACGTCAACCCGGTCTTTGCGCTCGGCTTCGTCCATTGCCTCTTTGGTCTTGCGGGCAATGGCGCCGTCGAGGAGGGCTGAAAGCTCGTTTTTAGCGTCGTTGATGATTTTTCCCGCCGTCGGACGCTCCTGCGGGGTCATCTTCCCGAGAAGTTTCTGCAGCTGGGTCATGTCGCCTTTTTTGCCGAAGAAACGGACTTTAATATCCTGAAGGGCTTGGGACGTCAGTCCCTCTTTCAGAAGGCCGCGGAGATCCCGGCGGATTTGTTCGATACGGTCAGTCAGATCGCTCACACTTACTCCTCCTTCGTTTTGTTCAGCTTGTCTGCCCACTCGGTGAGGTTTGCCGTATCGCCTACAACGTAAAGCAGATCATCGGCTTGAATGACTGTTTCGGGGCTTGGGAAAATCTGTTCATCCTGCCGTTTAATCAGGACTACGTTGGCGTTGAAGCGATTTCGGAAGCCATGATCCTTCAGCGATTTCCCGATCATTGACGGCATGGGGGCCAGCTCCGCCATGGAGTAATTTGTCCCGACCTGATAGAACCCGGCAAGCCAGCGGTTCGCCTCCTGTTCGGCAAGTTTCGTCCCCAGATCCCGCTCGGGGAAGACGACTCGCGAAGCGCCCACGCGGGTCAGCACGCGGGCGTGAAGCGCCGTCTGGGCCCGGGCGATGACCTTCGGTATTTCGAGCTCCTTCAGGATGGCGGTGCAGAGGATGCTGCTTTCTAGGTCGGCCCCGATTGCGACCACGGCAACGTCAGCCTGCTGCACGCCGGCGTTGATCAGAGCCTGATGGTCGGTGCCGTCAAGACGGACCGCATAGGCTACCTTTGGGGAAATAGCCTCTACCCGATCCATTCGGGAGTCAGCGGCGATAACGTATTGTCCAAGGGCCGAGAGCCGCTCGCAGAGCGCTTGGCCGAACCGTCCCAGCCCGATAATGAAATAGTTGCGACTAGCCGCAGGCATGTCAAGCTCCTTTCGCTGAGGCTCGTTTAGCCGATAGGTATTGAGGCGTCCGGATAGGTGACGCCAGTTTCGCTGACACTCTTTCTGAAAAGTCCGTAGGCAAACGTGAGCAGTCCAACCCGCCCCCAGAACATGAGGAGCGTCAGCACCAGTTTCCCTGCCGGGCTGTAGCGTCCCACGTCGCCCAGCGACAGCCCGACAGTTCCAAGGGCTGAAAAGGCGTCGAAGACGATGTTCTTCAGCGGCAGGGGCTCTACAAGCCCAAGGACTATGATACCAGTTCCAATACTCGACAGGTACAGCACCGCCAGAGTGATGGACAGGTTGATCGTCGACTGGGGAATTCCCCCTCTGCCGACTGTGACTTGGCGGACGCCCTGGGTCTCTCTGATTGCCGTCATGGCCAAAACGGCGACGGTGGTCGTCTTGAGGCCGCCGCCGGTTGAGCCTGGGGAGGCCCCGACAAGCATGAGCAGGCACAGGATAAAAGCGCCCACCGACGTTACATTCGTCATTGGGGCGATGTTGAACCCTGCCGTGCGGGCCGAGACGGACATGAACATGGCCTCCGGCAGCCGCTTCAGGTTAGCGCTCCACGAAGCGCCGGACGACCAAGAACTAGCCCACAGGAGAAGGCTCCCTCCGGCCAGCAGAACTGCCGTCGTCCACAGGACCATTCGGCTGTGAGCGGAAAGAGTTTTACGCCGCCGCAGAAGCCGAAGGGCCACATCAAGAAGGACGATAAAGCCCATTCCGCCGATCACGATCAGGCAGGCGATGACGACCGGGACAACCCCAGAGCCGTGCCAGCTGGCTAAGTTGTCAGGGAATAAACTGAATCCGGCATTGCAGAAGGCGCTGACGCTGTGAAAGACCGCGTTCCACAGGGCATGGCCCGGCGGGAGCTCCCCGCAGAAAAGAATCCAAAGGCAGCAAGCGCCAATCCCTTCGATGATGAATACTGAGGCGATGATCCACCGAACGAGCCGTACAGCTCCGGCTTGGCTGTCAAGTCCGATAGAGCTGGTAAACAGGAGCCGTTGATAGTGGCCGACTCGGCGGCCGGTCAGCAAAAAGCTGGCCGTGACGGCAGTCATGACGCCCAGTCCCCCAAGCTGTATCAGAATCAGGATGGTTATTTGGGACGCCAACGGCAGCTGATCTGTGCCGACGACTGTCAGCCCGGTCACGCAGACGGCCGACGTGGCAGTAAACAACGCGTCGACCGGCGAAATTGGCCTTCCGGCAGAGGCTCCGAAAAAAAACAACAAAAGGGCTCCTGTCAAAATAACTAACAGGAACCCTCCGATGATAGTTCGCTCGATGGGACGCGAACTGTAGGCTTTCACTTACTTGCTGAGCGCCTGACGAGCCTGAGCGGCCAGCGCGCCGAAAGCTGCCGGCTCATTGACGGCCAGCTCGGCAAGCATTTTTCGGTTGATCTCAATGCGGGACTTCTTCAGGCCGTTCATGAACTGGCTGTAGGACATATCTTCCATCCGTGCAGCGGCGTTGATTCGGGTAATCCACAGACGGCGGAAATCCCGTTTCTTCCGGCGTCTGTCCTTGTACATGCTGGTCAGAGCGTGAAGGTAGGCCTCCCGAGCGTTCCGGTAGACGTTCTTCTTGCGCCCAAAAAATCCCTTAGTGATTGAAAATAGCTTCTTCCGCTTCCGATCGCTGGAGCTGGCGACTTTTACTCGCATATCAGTTCACCTCTGAAAGTTTCAGCCCTACTTGGCGTAGGGGATCATGAGCTTGATGCTCGGCGTTGCGGCATCGCTGGCGATTCCCGCTTTGCGCAGACGGCGGCGGTGCTTGGCGTTTTTGCAGCCCAGCAGGTGGCTCTTACCGCACTTGTGGTAGCGGACCTTGCCGGTTGCCGTCAGGGAAAAGCGTTTCTTTGCAGCGCTGCGCGACTTTGTCTTCATGTTGGCCATAGTGTCGATTTCCTCCTCACCAGTAGGCGATTACCTATTTTGTCTGTTCGTTTGCTGCTCCGCCGGGGGCGAACATCGCTCTCATGTATCGGCCTTCCATGCGGGGCTCGCCTTCCATGCGGCCCACTTCGGCCACGTCGGCGGCAACGCGGTTGAGAACGTCTCTTCCCTTGTCTAGGAAGGCCATCTCTCTTCCGCGGAAGAAGACTGATACCTTGACTCGATGACCCGTTTCCAGGAACTTGGCGATGGCGCGCGTCTTGAAGTCGTAGTCGTGCTCGTCGATCTTCGGCCTCATTTTCATTTCCTTCAAGGCCTGAACTTTTTGCTTCTTGCGGGCGTCTTTCACTCGTTTCTGCTGCTGATACCGATATTTGCCGTAGTCCATAACGCGGCACACCGGCGGTTTGCCGTCCGGGGCCACCTCAACCACGTCGAGTTCCCTCTCGGACGCGATGTGAATCGCTTCCTCGACGGTCATGACGCCCAACTTCACTCCTTCGTCGTCGATCACGAGAATTTGTTCGGCTGTAATCTCTTCGTTGACGCGGGGTTCGTCTGTTGATTTCCTGGCTATGGTCAATCACCTCCGTGGGATTATGGCGCACAAAAAGGGCTTCTCCCGCCATGGCGGAAGAAGCCCTCAGGATACAGTCAGCCGTTGCCGGAAACTGCGTCCACCAGCCCGTTGACAGCCGAAGCGTCAGAGGGCGAGAGTTTCCTCTGCTTGACGGTGTGCGCTCGCTCGTTACATCTGAGGACTATAGCACGAAAGGCTTGGACATGCAAGCCTTGAGGTTATTTTGCCCGGTAGTTATCCGCTTTCGGGTCGTACTGATTTGCCAAAAGTTCAAACAGCTGTTCCTGGGAAACGCTGCCCTTGTCGCCTTCAGCTCTGTCTCTCAGGGCGACGGTCTTGTTCTCTACTTCTTTGTCGCCGATGACCAGCATGAACGGAACTTTCTCCACCTGCGCGTTGCGGATTTTCTTGCCCAGCTTTTCGTCCGACAGGTCAATTTCAACCCGGTGTCCCCGATCGGCCAGCTGGTCTTTCAGGTCCTTTGCGTAGGCTACGTGGGACTCGTTGACCGGCAGGATCTTGACCTGCACGGGGGCCATCCAGTACGGGAACGCGCCGGCGTACTGTTCGATCAGGATGCCCATGAATCGCTCGATGCTTCCCAGAATGGTCCGGTGCAGCATGACCGGGCGGTGTTCCTTACCGTCGGGGCCGATGTAAACCATGTCGAACTTTTCGGGCATACTGAAGTCAAGCTGAATCGTTCCGCACTGCCACGTCCGGCCAATGCAGTCTTCCAAGTGGAAGTCGATCTTCGGGCCGTAGAACGCGCCGTCGCCCGGGTTGAGGACGTACGGGGTGTTCGTCTCCTCAAGGGTTTCCTGAAGGGCCTTCTCGGCCGTCGCCCACAGTTCATCCGAGCCGATGGAGTTGTCGGGACGGGTTGACAGCTCGACGTGGTACTTGAAGCCGAATACTTTGCTGTAAACATAGTCGTCCAGCGCCATGATGAACTTGACTTCGTCCTTGATCTGCTCGGGGGTGCAGAAGTGGTGGGCGTCGTCCTGAGTGAAGCTGCGGACTCTCATCAGACCGTGAAGCTCGCCGGTTTTCTCGTGCCGGTGGACGTGTCCCAGCTCGGCCAGCCGAATCGGGAACTCTTTGTAGCTGTGAAGACGGTCCTTGTAAATCAGGATCCCGCCCGGGCAGTTCATCGGCTTAATGGCACAGGGCATCTCGTCGATGGTGGTAAAGTACATGTTCTGCTGGTAGTGATCCCAGTGACCGGACTGAACCCACAGGTCCCGGTTCAGGATCATGGGCGTGCGGGCCTCGCTGTACCCGTTGAGGGTGTGGAGACGGCGCCAGAAATCGAGAAGGGAGTTCATGACCACCATGCCCTTGGGGTGGAAGAACGGGAACCCGATCCCCTCCTTGTGGAAGCTGAACAGGTCCATTTCCTTTCCGATTTTGCGGTGGTCTCTCTTCTTGGCTTCCTCCATCCGCTTCAAGTAGGTCTCCAGCCCTTCCGCGGTGTCGAAAGTCGTTCCGTAGATACGGGTGAGCATGATGTTGTGCTCGTCCCCGCGCCAGTAAGCGCCGGCAACGGACAGAAGCTTGACGTGCCGGAGGAACTTCGTGTTCGGGACGTGAGGCCCGCGGCACAGGTCCACATAGGTGTCCTGCCAGTAGACGTTAACCTGCGGGTCGGTGACGCCTTCGAGGATCTCTACCTTGTACGGATCCTTCCGCTCCTTGAACAGCTGAATGGCCTCAGGAACGGTGACGCTGATCCGCTCGAGCGGGACACATTTCTTGACGATGCGCTGCATTTCCTTTTCGATCCGCGGCAGGTCGCTTTCGCTGATCGGCTGAGGGAACTGAATGTCGTAGTAGAACCCGTCCTTGATGACCGGGCCGATAGCCGGCACGGCGCCGGGGAAAAGCCGGGTCACCGCGTCAGCCAGCAGGTGGGCCGAGCTGTGACGGATGATGTCCAGCCCTTCCGGCATGTCGGGCGTAATGGGACGCAGGACGGCGTCCTTCTCCACGACGATATTCAGATCTTTCTCCTCCTCGCCGACGAACGCCGCGACGGCGTTTTTCAGGCAGCCCCACTGGTCAAAGACTTCGCTGATTTTTATCGGCACGCCTTCGTAGCTTTTTCCGTCTGGTCCTTGATATCGTACAGTCACGGGAATCACCCCATTAGATGTAATTAAAGTTGAACGTGCTAGCGGATCTGGGTGTGGCCGAATCCGCCGTCGCCTCGGTCCGTTTCGTCCAGCGTTTCGACTTCTTCCCATACGGCCTGAACGACCGGAGCGATCACCATCTGGGCGATTCGGTCGCCCCGGTGAACGTCAAAAGGCTGGGATCCTAAGTTGATCAAGATCACTGATATTTCGCCCCGATAGTCACTGTCAATGGTTCCCGGAGCGTTGGGAATTGATATGCCGTAGCGTGCGGCTAAGCCGCTGCGGGGTCGTATTTGGGCTTCGTACCCGGGCGGCAGGGCGACCGCTAGGCCTGTTGGCACGAGGGCAGTCCTGCCGGGAAGTATTTGAACGTCCGACGCCGCCCGAAGGTCCATGCCCGCCGAGTCTTTTGTCGCGTAGGCGGGTAGCGGAATTTCAGGGCAGAGCCGGCGGACAAAAATTTTCAGCGTCATCAGTGACGACGTGGGCCGCGTCTGTCCCTGTCGCCGTCCCGGCGGGGGCGGTCACCCGAATCGTTCCGGCGGAACGGGGGCCGTTCACTCCGCTCTCTGGGAGCGGACGGCGGGAGGGCTTCAATCTGTTTGTCCCGCTCCTCTTCCATGGGCAGGTATTCTTCCAAGCCGGCGGACTTGATCAGCTCCGGGTCAGCCAGCAGCCGGCGGCGGGACAGGTTGATCCGGTTCTGATCGTCGATTTCCTTGACCATCACCATGACCTGATCGCCGGGAGCGAAGACGCTTTCAATCTTGTCGATGTGTCGGGTGCTGACCTCGCTGACGTGAAGAAGTCCTTCCTTGCCGGGCAGCACTTCGACGAACGCGCCGAACGACATGAGCCGTGTCACGCGGCCGAAAAATGCCTCACCGGCAACGACGTCGCGCACGATGTCGGTGATCATCTTTTCGGCCTTTTTCACTGCCTCCGGTTCGGTCGATGAAATGTAAATTGTGCCGTCGTCTTCCACGTTGACCTTGGCGCCGCTTTCGGCCACGATGTTGCGGATCACCTTTCCGCCGGTACCGATAACGTCACGGATTTTTTCAACGTCGATCTGCATGGTGAAAATGCGGGGCGCGTACTGGGACAGCTCGACAGGAGCTGCGATGCAGGCTTCCATCTTGTCGAGGATCTCCATGCGGGCCTTACGCGCCTGCCCAAGGGCCTGTGTGAGAATTTCCTTCGTGATGCCGCCGGCCTTGTTGTCCATCTGCAGGGCTGTGACACCTTCGCGGGTTCCGGCGACTTTAAAGTCCATGTCGCCGTAGTGGTCTTCCAAGCCTTGAATGTCCGTGAGGATGACGACGTCGTCTCCCTCTTTGATGAGCCCCATGGCGATTCCGGCGACGTGGCACTTGACCGGCACGCCGGCGGCCATCAGCGCGAGGCTGCCGCCGCAGATGGACGCCTGGGAGCTCGAGCCGTTGGACTCCAGAATGTCCGAGACGACGCGAACCACATAGGGAAAGTCCTCTTCGCTCGGGATAATCGGGGCCAATGCCCGTTCAGCCAGAGCGCCGTGGCCGATTTCGCGGCGGCCTGGGCCGCGCATGGGCCGGACTTCACCGACCGAGAACGGCGGGAAGTTGTAGTGGAGCAAGAACCGCTTGTTGGGCTCGTTGTGCTTCAACCCGTCCATCATCTGGTCGTCTTCGCCCAGCATGCCCAACGTGGCCGTAGCCAGCGACATGGTCTCGCCGCGGGTGAAAAGCGCCGAGCCGTGGACGCGGGGCAGCAGGCCGATTTCGCAAGAGATCGGACGAATTTGGTCGGTCGCCCGACCGTCGGCCCGGACCTTCTGATGGGCCGTGATGTAGCGCATCTTCTTCTTGACCCAGCCTTCGACGACGCCTGAAATGTAGACTGCGCTGTCCGGGTACTCGACGGCGAAGTGCTCCACAGCCTTGTCAACCAGCGCGCTGATCGCCGCGCCGCGCTCCTTCTTGTCGTGAATCATCACGGCGACGGCGACTTCATCCTGCAGGTTGTCGGCGACCCACTTGTCGATGGGTTCGATGACCTCAGTGTGAGGAAGCTCCCGCTTGGGCAGGCCGATTTCCTCCCGCATCTTGAGCTGGAACTGGCAGATCTTGCGGATTTCCTCCTGCGCAACGCCCAAGGCGTCAATAAGGAGCGCTTCCGGCACTTCGTGGGCCCCCGCCTCGACCATGGTAATTCCGTCGGCGTGTCCGGCGACGGTCAGGTCGAGAGAGCTTTCGGGCATCTGATCTTCTGTCGGGTTCACGACCAGCTGGCCGTTCACGTAGCCCATGCGGACTGCGCCGACCGGGCCGTTCCACGGGATATCTGAAATGCACAGAGCGGCGGACGCGGCGTTAATTGCCAAGATGTTGGGCGTGTTTTTCTGGTCGACTGAAAGGACGGTTGTGACGACGTGAACGTCGTGACGCATCCAGTCCTCAAACAGCGACCGAATCGACCGGTCGATAACCCGAGCGCTCAGAATGGCAGTCTGAGACGGGCGCCCTTCGCGCTTGATGAAGCCTCCGGGGATTTTGCCGGCCGAGTAATAGCGCTCCTCAAAGTCAACGAGCAGAGGGAAAAAGTCCAGCCCCACTCGTGGCTTATCGGTCATGCAGGCGGTCGTCAGGACGACTGTGTCGCCCACGCGGGCCCAAATGGCTCCGTTGGCCTGTTTGGCCACTTTCCCTGTTGTGAACTGCAACTCTTGCCCGCCGACTGTCAATGAATACGTTTTCTCCATGCGGATTTCCTCCTCAATTCTCTTCTTTTCGATTTTTTCGCGAGTTTAGAATAACACAAAAGCGAGGACAGTGAACACTGTCCTCGCCGAGAGAAAGTACCGATTCGTCTGATCAGTGGCGCAGCCCTAGGCTCTCGATAAGCGTCTTGTAGCGGTTGAAGTCTTTGTCTCTCAGGTACCGCAGCAGTTTGCGACGCTTGCCGACCAGGGTAAGAAGGCCACGCTTTGAATGGTAGTCGTGCACGTGAACCTTCAGGTGCTCCGTCAGATCACGAATCCTCTGAGTGAGGACTGCTACCTGAACTTCCGGAGAACCTGTGTCTGTGGCGTGCACCCGGTAATTGGAAATGATATCCTGCTTCACGTTCTTGTCGAGCATCTATGACACCTCTCGAATGGGAATCCAGTAACCAAGAACATCCACTGCGGGATGATCCTAGTAACAGGTCGTAAGCATTGTAGCCCACCCGGCGAGGAAATGCAATGCCCTTTTCAGGAACGCGCCGGACCGCTACTTGGGAAACGAGGCGATGACTTCCAGAACCTTGTCGATATCAGCTTCGGTGTGATCCGCGTTGATCTGGAAGCGAATTTCTTCTGCGCCCTTTGGCACCACAGGGAAGGTCATGCCAGTCGCCAAAACGCCGCCTTCCAGCAGGTGCGCCACCATGGCCCGGGTCTTGGCGGTGTCGCGAAGCACCATCGGCGTCACCGGGTGCGGGCCCTCAATCGTCTCATATCCCAGCTTCTTTAGGCCGTCCTCAAACCGTTTGGTCACCGCGGACAAGTGAGCCAGAATCTTTTTGCCCTCGTCGCTCTGGAGAATGTCGAGGGACGCCGCGACGGCCGCCGCTTCGCCGGCGGAAATCGGGTTCGAGTAGATGTACATGGCCGCGTGTTCCTTCAAATAGGTGATCACGGTTTTTGACGAGCAGGCGTAGCCGCCGTTGACGCCGTAGGCTTTGCCAAGCGTTCCGATGAGCACGTCTACCTTCGCACCGCAGATCTCCTCGGTCCCACGGCCGGTCGGTCCGTACGCGCCCACGCCGTGGCTGTCGTCCATGATGACGATGGCGTTCTCTGGGAACGAGTCATCGGCGCTGTGGACGATCTGAACGAGCTCTTTCAAAGGCGCGTAGTCACCTCTCATGCTGAACACGCCGTCTGTGACGACGATGAGCCGTTTGGCGCCGGACTTGACGGCCTCGGCGATTTTCGCCTTCAGGTCTTCCATGTTGTTGTGGGAATACACGAACTTGACCTGCGGGCGGGAAAGCCGAATGGCGTTGATGATGCTGTTGTGATTCAGCTCGTCGCTGATGACGGCCGTTTCAGGGCTCACGAGGGACGTGATGACGCCGCCGACGGTTGTATAAGCGGCGCTGAAGATGATGGCGTCCTCGCGGCCGTGGAAGGCGGCCAGTTTCTTCTCAAGGTCACGATGGGGTGCCTGCGTTCCGCTGATGAACCGGCAGGCTCCGGGGCCGACGCCGAACTCCCGGCTGGCCTTCTCTTCCGCCGCCAGCAGCTCAGGCCGGAAGGAGAGCCCCAAGTACGAGTTGGAGTTCAAGCGGATAAACTCTTTTGAGCCGTGTCCCTTCAGGAAGAACCGAGGGCCGAACTTCCCGGACGCCGGCTTCGTCCCGACGATGATCTCTTCTCTTCCCTTGCGGCGCCCCTCGGCAGATAGGCGCTCCAGATCAGCGGCAAGTACTGATTCCAGACGTTTCATCTGTAAGATCTCCTTTCGCCTTGTCAGGCTAATTTCCGTTTCAGGTTGGCCAGCATGTCGTCGGTCATCGCGTCGAGGTCGAACTTGGGGTTCCAGTCCCACTCCTGACGGGCGGCCGTGTCATCGATCGAGTTCGGCCAGCTTTCGGCAATGCTCTGGCGTACCGGGTCGACGTCGTAGCTGAGCTTAAACGACGGCATTTTCTTGCGAATGGACGCGGCGACCTCTTCGGGGTCAAAACTCATCGCCGTGATGTTAAAGCAGCAGCGGTGAATCAGCCGGGACGGATTAGCTTCCATGAGCTGAATCACCCCGTCGATAGCATCGGGCATGTACATCATGTCCATGTAGGTTCCCGCCGCGATAAAGGACGAATAGGCTCCTTTCTGAACGGCGCTGTAATAGATGTCAACGGCGTAGTCGGTCGTCCCGCCGCCAGGAAGCGTCTGCCAGGAGATCAGCCCGGGGAAGCGGACGCCGCGGGTATCGACGCCCCACTTCTTGTGGTAGTATTCGCACAAAAGCTCGCCGGAGACCTTCGTCACGCCGTAAATGGTGTTGGGACGCTGAATCGTGTCCTGTGGCGTTTTGTCGTGCGGCGTGTTCGGGCCAAACGCCGCGATGGAGCTTGGGAAAAACACGGCGCAGCCCTTTTCCCGCGCGACTTCCAGCGCGTTGTACAGACCGCCGATATTGATAGCCCAAGCCAGTTGGGGCTTCTTCTCTGCCGTCGCGGACAGAAGGCCTGCCAGATGCATAATCGTATCGGGCGCAAACGAGCCCACTAGGTCGGCATATCCCTGCGCGTCCCGCGCGTCGAGCTGCTGAAACGGTCCATCGCCCAAAACGCCAGATTCGTCAGCCCGAATGTCCGTCGCCATGACGGCATCGGGGCCAAGACGGCCCCGGAGTTTTTTAACCAACTCTGTGCCGATCTGTCCAAGAGATCCGACGACGATGACTCTCTTCACAGTTGCCACCCCCATATATTTTTTTCACGTATAATTTAGTATAGTCCCGGCCAAATGGCTGTCAAAATAATATAATCTATCGGCCTATCGTATATTTTAAAATCCGGACGTGCTCCTCAGGCTGTCAGAGGTGATCATAGGATGTCGTTTCATGAGCTTTTCAGCGACTCGGAAGCCTCTCAGGGGCGTTCGTACGCTATCGCGAATACCCTGAGGGACGCCATTTACCGAGGTCTGATACAGGAGAACGAGCAGCTCCATCAAAGCCAGCTGGCAGATCAGCTGGGCGTGAGCCCTATCCCGCTGCGCGAGGCTCTCAAACAGCTGGAGAGCGAAGGGCTCGTCCGATTCCAAGGCCGCCGCGGCGCTGTCGTGACGGGGCTGTCTTTGGCCGAGGCGCGGGAAATTTACGATATGATCACTTGGATTGAGTGCGGCGTGTTCCGCTTGGCGTTCCCTCTTCTGACTAAGCGCCTGTTGGACGACGAAGAACGGCTTTTGCAGACGATGGAGGCCGAGCCGGACGTGGTGGTATGGCGGGACCTGAACGCCCAATTTCACGCGTCGCTGTACGAGCCGGCCGATCGGCCGATGACGATGGACACGTTGGCTACGCTGAGGCGGCAGGTTGACCGGTATATCCGCGTTCACTTGGACAGCATGAGGGACGAGTCGGAAAAACAGCACCGGCGGATTCTCCAAGCGGCAATAAAAGGAGACGTCGAGGAAGCGGTCGCGGCTCTGGCAGAACACTTGGAAAACACGTCCAAGGATCTGCAGGCGCACATGAGAAACCGCCGCCGCTCCCGCCGCTGACGCTTTATCAACGGTGAGGTCTGACGGGTGTTTCTTCATGAATTTCATTGGCCTACGTAAGGAGGGGTTACTGTGACAGATCGACTGACGCGGTCGAACGCTCTGACCGTTTTTATTGACCTTCAGGCTCGCCTTTTAGGGGCGATTCCGGACGGAGAAACTATCCTGAAACGCGCGTCTGATTTAGCCACCGTTTCTCGGACGCTGGGCGTCCCCTGCGTTTTGACCGAGCAGAATCCGGCAAAGTTAGGAGGCACAGACGCGCTGTTGCTCGGCGAGGTCCGAGAATCGCCCCGAGTGGAGAAAAAATGTTTTTCCTGCGCTGATTCGGAGCCTTTTATGGCCCTGTTGGAGAAAAGCGGGCGGAAAAACGTCATTCTGGCCGGAGTAGAAACTCACATCTGCGTGTACATGACGGCGGTCGACCTGAAACGGCTTGGGTATGGCGTAACGGTTGTCATGGACTGCTGCTCCTGCCAGCGCCTCGAAGACGGACAGCTGGCCGCGGCAAATCTTCGCGCGTTAGGTATTCCAACTCTGCCCCTTGTGACGGTCGCCTATCGGCTTCTTCAGGAGGCAGGCACTCCGGAGTTTAAGGCCCTGCTGCCGCTGTTTCGATGACGCCGCCGGAGGAACTCGCACAGAGGGTTTCAAGCTGGCCAAAGCCGGAGGAGCGTCCGGTTGTCGAGCCGCCCGGGGAAATAACGTTCTTGGGGACCGCGGGAACGCGGTTTGTCATGGTCACCCAGAGGCGCGCGTCCGGCGGCATGTGGATCAGGCTGCCGGAGGGGGATTTTTCAATCGATCCGGGGCCCGGCGCGTTGGTTCAGGCCTGTCGGCTGGGATTGATGAAAGATAGACGCCTCGAAGGGGTGCTTTTGACCCACCGGCACTTGGATCACAGCAGCGACCTAAACGCTCTGACAGAAGCGATGGTAACCGGCAACCGAAAGCCCTGCGGACTCGTTGCCCTGCCTGTTGACGCTGTCACGGGGCCGGAACCGATCTTATTCAGCTACCTTCGCTCCAAACTCGCCCGGATTCACCTCTGGGCCGACGGACCGCTGGAGATTGGAAGCATCACTGTCAGCACGGTACTGCTCCGTCACCACGGCGTCGAATGCCGGGGCCTTCGTTTTTCGTCGCCCTACTTCGCCGATTGGGGGATTTTAAGCGACACGTGCTACTTCCCTGAGCTGGCGGAGTTTTATCGAGGGTGTCACACCCTGATCGCCGACGTGACGCTGATGGAAAAAGTCAGGTGGATTCAGCACCTTTCCGTGCCGGACTTGCCGGAACTGATGGCGTTAAGCCACGTCAGCAGGCTGGTGATGACCCACATGGGCAACGGGATTTTAGACGCTGGGCCGGAAAACTTAGCGCAGGCCCTCTCTACCCCTCAGTGTCTCGTCTGCGCGGCTTGTGACGGCATGACGCTCCGTCTTCCCGAGCCTACGAACCTGCCAATTGAAAAATAAAAAACGGCTGTCAGGATCAATGCCCTGACAGCCGTTTTTTATTCGTTAGGAGTCTCGCTCTCTTTGGAAGGAAAGAAGCTCTGAAGCACCCAAGCCTTTGCAGACGTGAACTTATCGGCAATGCCGCTGCTCATCTGGCGAAGTGACTGCTCATACGACCGCAGTTGAGCGCTGATTCGCTCTAACGGACCGCTTTGAGCCTGACTTGAAGGCGTGACGACCCGGTGGCAGGGCAGAAAAAGAGGCCACGGGTTTTGCCGCAGCGCCTTGACCACCGATGAGACGCTGCCGCTCAGGCCGCAGCTTTGAACGATCTCCTGCGGGGTAGCGGTCGCGCCGGGTTCCGGAAGGAGACGAATGATCGCCCCGTAGACTCGGCTGAAAAAAGGAGAGAGAGGCCGAGGCGTGCAGAGCGTCAGGTGCACGTCTTCGCCGTTCCAGACCGCGTTCCACGCATCGCTCAGCCAGTCGGGCACAAAATGGTTATTCTCTCGGGCCGTTGTCGCGCAAGTTGCCAGTACTCCGCGGTCGCACCATTCCATCCACCAATTCCCCAGCGGGCTTGACAGCACGACCGAACCGGAAGGCGCTAAAAGACAGTGTTCAATGCTCAATGTCATAGCTGGAGACCTCCGTGATTACCAATACAGGCGTGACAGGATCAGAACAGTCGCGATCACCGTAGAAATCATCGTGTGAATCTCGCTCGTCCCGATAACGTCAAACGACCAAGGCCCGCTGAGCTCCTGAAGGCTTGGCAGACGGGGAATAAACGCTTTGACTTTTTTGCAGTAAGCGTCGTATTGAGCCCCAAAGCGGGCTTTGAGGAAAAGTTCCTCGTGCGGGACGATCAGCAGGACGTACACGCCGACGAACGCCGCGAGGAAAACGACCACCGCCGCCCAGCCGGCCATCAGGGCCCAGCCGAGGCCCATGATGCCGTTGGCCACGTAGAGCGGGTTTCGGACGATGCTGTACGGTCCCCACGTGGTCAGCTGAACGGCCTTCACCTTTTCGCCCCGGTAAAGGCGAATGCAGCCGGCCCCCCAGATTCTGAGCAGCTGTCCCAAGACGACCAGAACGCCGCCGGTCCAAGCGCGGCAGACCGAAGGCTTGGCGAGCAGAAGAATCAGGACGAACAGAAGGGTCCAGATGGCCCCGCGGTACTGAAACGTTAGGGCTCTCAGCCGGGCCAGATCAGGCCGCGTCGTTTCGCTCGGACTCATCGCCGTCATCTCCTTCAATGAGCTTTTCGGCCTGTCCCCAGCCGATCAGCTTGATGGCCACAAGACAGCCGAGGAAAATCGAAATGTACTCGGTCATAAAACGCCAGAAGATTGCCGTAACGCCGGCAAGGTTCCAAGGGACGAGCAGCCCGAAGAGCGCCGCCCCGCCGCCTTCTGCCACGCCGCTGGCGCCGGGTGTGGGGATGAAGTACAGAATGAACATGAACATCGCCTGAGCTGAGATGGCCTGAATGTAGTTGACCGGCAGACCCAAGGCGCAGATGAGAATCGGTAGCACGGAAAAAATAGCCATCAGCTGCAGTACAGACAACAAAACCGCTCCGAAAAAGGAACGCCGTCCGGCGCCCAACATGAGCCGAATGTTCGAGCTGTAACTGTCCATCTCCTGCCCCAGCCGACGGTAGATCTTCAGCACCGGCAGGCGTTTCAGCCGCTTGAAGCGCCGAAGCCAGAGGGTAAACCGACCGATAAGCCGGCGCAGCGTTTCAGGGTGTACTACGCTGAAGATAAACACGGTCCAGACCACAACCGACAGCAGAAGGACGTAGATGAACACGCCGACCACAGCCTTGTGTCCGTGAAGCAGCTCCGGCGCCAAGAGTATCGCCGACGGGGCGGCAATGCTCAGGATAAACGTGGAAAGCAAGGTTCGAATCAGCGTGATCGCCACGCCGCTGCCGACAGGCACGCCGTCTCTTTTATAAAGGACGAACACCTGAAACGGGCCGCCGCCGACTTGCATCGGCGTTACCGCGCAGCCGAAATATAAAAGCCACGTCAGGAGCAGCCCCCGGCCGAACGTTATCTTGTAGCCCATCGAGCGGGCAACGAGACAGAACCGCCCGGCGTCGCACCCCCAAGAGGCGAAGACGGCCAGCAGGGCAAACGAGACAATTCTCCAATCTGCCGACGAAATGACGTCAAGAGCCTTTTTGTCAAGGCTTGACCAGATAACGACCGCGCTGACTCCCATCGTGAGCAGCAGGAAGATGATCAGACCTCGCTTGAGACTCATCTGGCGTCCTCCCCGCCGGCATGGCCGCCGCAGCAGGACTCACAGCAGCAACAGCCGCCTTCGTGCTCGCACCCGCACTCGTCTTCGTCGTCGCTGAACTCCTCAGACGCTTTCAGGTCGTTGATCAGGTCGTCCGCGAACTGCTGGGTCGCCGATGAGAAAGTCTCCCAGTCGCCTCGGAACTCTTCGCTGGAAACGTCAGACGACAGACGGCTTTTTAGGTCTGCGGCGAGTGAAAGGACCTTTTCGTACTCGTCGGTATCGACGTCGCATTCCGGGTAGGTCTGAACGACCATCTCGAGCGCTTGGCGGGCAAACTCCAAGCACTCAGCCATCTCATTTTCTGAGGAGACTCCGACGCTCTGCTTCTCCGTTTGAACGTTTAAGTCTTTTTTTAGCTCAGAGAGAACTGCGATCCCGACGCCGTACTCGGACGCCGTGGTCACGTCGACGTCAATATCGTCTGGAACCGTCAAAAGGTCCTCTTCGCTCAGGGCTTCACCGTCTGAAATCATCTCTAAAATGACGCGGCCGTCCCATGCGAGTTCATCTCTTAAAGCCTGAAGAAGCTCGGCTCGGCTGAGAGGCGTGCCCTCGCTGGACCACTCGACGCCGTCGACAAAAAATCTCACGCGTTTTACCCCTTCCGTCATGGATTCGCCCTATTGTACCATTATTCAGTTCTTCAAGGAGAACAAGCGTCTGCAATTTACGGACGACCATTTATCGGAGCGTGATCTGCATGGACGATAAAGCCGATCGGGCCGGAGAACTGCCTGAAATCAGCCGGCGTATCAGGCGGCTGATTGGCCGCGCCATCTACCGGTTTGACTTGATTCACCCCGGCGACCGTATTGCCGTCGGGCTTTCTGGCGGCAAAGACAGCTCTCTTCTTCTCTACGCCTTGGCCTGTATGAAACGGTGGAGCCCCGTCAAATTTACGCTTCAGGCTCTGACAGTGGATATGACCGACGGCAACTGGGATACCCGGCCGATGGCCGCGCTGTGCGACATGCTCGATGTGCCCTACCAGGTCGTTACGTTTCCGGTTGTTAGCGCCATCGAAGGGCGGAACGAGCGATCGCCCTGCAGCTTCTGCGCCAACATTCGCCGGGGAATCCTGGACGGCACGGCGCGCCAGTTAGGCTGCAACTCGGTCGCTCTGGGCCATCATTTGGACGATACGGTTGAAACGGTTCTGATGAACCTCTTTCGGGGCGGAAGGTTTCGGGCGTATTTGCCCCGCCTGTATCAGGACCGAAGTCAAGTGTGGGTCATTCGGCCGTTAGTCTACTTGACGGAGCGGCAGGTTCGCCTTGAAAACGAGCGTCTTGGCCTGACCCGTTTTCACCTGTCCTACACCTGTCCTTTTTCTTCCGACACCGAGCGGGCGAGGACGAAAGAGTTAGTTCGGAAACTTGAGGAGACGTTCCCTTCGCTAAAGAGCAACGTCCAGCACGCTTTGGAAACTTTGACAGAGGACGACCTTTGGCGTCACGTGTGTCAACTTCGGCGGGATGACCTTGGAGAAACGGGCAACCAACTTCGGAAGAAATCGGTAGAAGGGCTTCAAGAGGGACTCTCTTGAGGTCCTTCTCCGCTTTTATGTTTCGTTCTGACTTTGAATTGGGGATGAAAGACGAGGACGAAACCGAAAGGTCAGGCGGCCAAGGCTCACTTTTGCATCAATACGTAAAAAGATGGCATTTGTTCCCAGAAGACTGTATAATACACACAAGTATGTTCGCGGGGGTTCTTTTTTTGTCGGCTCTTTGTGAATCGATGAACATATTGGAATATCAAATTAGGGGGATGCTGCATGTTTAAGATCTTGGAAAAAAAGGCGATCATGCACAACGAGTTTGATATCTGGATTGACGCTCCTCGCATTGCCAGAAACGGCCGTGCAGGACAGTTCTGCGTGCTCTGCCCGACGGAGACAGGCGAACGCATACCACTGACGATTGCGGATTACGACCGAGAGGGCGGGCGTATTCGGATGATTTTCCAAGTGGTCGGGAAGACGACGAACCAGCTGGCTCATCTCGAGGTCGGCGATTCGATTCATGATATCCTGGGCCCCCTCGGACGGCCCAGCGAAATTGAAAACTACGGCACTGTGCTGATGATCGGCGGCGGCGTGGGCATTGCTGCCCTATATCCGATCCTGAAGGCTTTGAAGGAAGCTGGAAACAAGACAATTACCATCCTCGGCGGACGCACTTCAAACCTCGTCATCATGAAGGACGAGTGCGCCAAGTACTCGGACGAGTTGCTGATCACCACTGACGACGGCTCCGAAGGGATCAAGGGCGTCGTGACGACCGCGATGGACATGCTGGCCCAGAGAGGAGAAAAGGTTGACTACTGCTGGGCGATCGGTCCGTCCATCATGATGAAGTTCGCCTCGATGAAGGCCAAAGAGCTGAATATTCCCTGCTGGGTGTCCCTGAACCCGATTATGATCGACGGTACTGGTATGTGCGGCGGCTGCCGGGTAACTGTCAACGGCGAGATCCGTTTCGCCTGCTGCGACGGCCCGGAGTTTGACGGCTGGGGTGTCAACTGGAACGAGTTTATGACGAGGCTTCGGCAATATAAGGACGAGGAAAAGATCTCGGCCGACAAATTTGCCGCTGAGGTAGGTGCTTAACATGGCTATCTCGCCGAAGAAAACTCCGATTTCAGAACAGGATCCCAAGGTCCGCGCGCATAACTTTAAAGAAGTCTGCTTGGGCTACACGCCAGAAGAAGCGATGCAGGAGGCGTCCCGCTGCCTGAACTGCAAAAACACTCCCTGTGTCAAGGGCTGCCCGGTCAGCATCAATATCCCCGGGTTTATCAAGCAGGTAAAAGAGAACAACTTCCAAGGCGCTTGGGAGATCCTTTCTAGCTCAACCGCTCTGCCGGCGGTCTGCGGTCGGGTTTGCCCGCAGGAGAACCAGTGCGAGGGTCCCTGCACCGTCGGAAAGATAAAGAACCGGGCAACCGGCGAACAGAATGACTCTGTGGCCATCGGCAAGCTCGAGCGTTTTGTGGCCGACTGGAAAGCAACTCAGCCGAAGGCTCCCGCGGCTCCGATTCCCTACAACGGCAAGGGAAAAGTCGCCGTCGTCGGTTCCGGCCCGTCCAGCCTGACGGTTGCCGGAGATCTGGTGAAGCTGGGCTACAAAGTCAAGATTTTTGAGGCCCTGCACAAGGCCGGCGGCGTTCTGATGTACGGTATTCCTGAATTCCGTCTTCCCAAGACGGTCGTTCAGCACGAGATCGGCGGTCTAAAAGAGTTGGGCGTCGAGATTGAGTGCAACGTGATCGTCGGCCGTACGATGACCATTGAGGAACTTCGCAAGGAGTACGACGCCGTCTATATCGCCACCGGCGCCGGCACGCCCAAGTTCGCCGGCGTCCCCGGCACCAACCTGAACGGCGTTTTCTCCGCCAGCGAGTACCTGACGCGGATTAACCTGATGCACGGCTACGAGTTCCCCAATTTTGACACTCCGACGAAGAAGTCGAAGAACGTGTTTGTCATCGGCGGCGGCAACGTGGCAATGGACGCGGCCAGAAGCGCTCTGCGCCTTGGCGCTGAGTCGGTGACGGTCGTGTACCGCCGCTCGCTGGAAGAGCTGCCGGCCCGTATCGAAGAGTACCATCACGCGGTTGAAGAGGGCGTGAAGTTTGAGTTCCTCACCGCCCCGATGGAGTACTTGGGGTACGAAGGCGACGACAAGAACAAGATGGGCACTCTGGTGGGCATCAAGTGCATTCGGATGGAACTCGGCGAGCCCGACGAGTCCGGGCGGCGCCGCCCGGTGGAAAAGCCCGGCAGCGAGTTCGTCCAGGAGTGCGACACGATCATCGAAGCCATCGGTCAGAGTTCAAACCGGGTGCTCCTTGACGCTTGGCCTGAGCTGAACACGACGAAACGCGGATATATCGTCGCGACCGAACCCGAAGGTGCTACGAGCGTCGAGGGCGTTTACGCCGGCGGCGATATCGTTACGGGCGCGGCCACGGTTATCCTCGCGATGGGCGCCGGCAAGGACGCGGCAAAGGCTATCGACGAGTACCTGACGAAAAAAGCCGAAGCTAAGAAGTAGCCTCTCCAACGCGCAGGACTATTATGAGCTGTCACGGGGAGACGAACTTTAAGGCAAATCCCGAAGGGCTGACCTGGGAAGCGTTCCGAGATCAGACAATTGATCTGGCCGCCGCCCGGGGCGATGAGAAGTTTAACGCTTACGTTAAAGGCGTGACGCCTCGAGCGTGGGAACACGTGCTGTCAGAGAACTTTTTCACCCCGAAGGCCGCGGAAGCCCGGCTGTGGAAGTTCTACCAGTCGGACGTGGTCGGTCAGAACTAGGGCGGAAGCGACACTAAAAAGAAGCCGGTCGGACAGATACCTGTCCGGCCGGCTTTTCGTTTCTTTTCCTAAATCAGGGCGGCTTTCAACTGTCGGATCTCCTGGGCGTAGCCGTCCAAGTCGTTGGGCGTCTCCAAATAGATGGGCAGGCGGCAGATTCTCGGGTCGTTCAGGAATTCGACGAGCTTTTCAAAGCCAAGGCTCCCCTCGCCCAGCTTGGCGTGCCTGTCTTTGCGGGAGGCAAACGGCGTGAGCGAGTCGTTGACATGCAGGGCCTTCAGCCGATCAAGCCCAATAAGGCGGTCGAACTCGTCGAGAAGGGCCGTCGGGGCGTTCTTTAAGTCGTAGCCGGCCGAATAGATGTGGCAGGTATCGAGGCACACGCCAAGCCGAGCTGAGTTCGAGACCCGACGCAGTATTTCCCCTAGCTCCTGAAAGGAGGAGCCGACTTCCGTCCCCTTTCCGGACATGGTTTCAAGCAGGACGTCCGTACTGGTCACCTTGGGAAGTACCTCGTCCAGCAGAGAGACGATCATGCTGAGCGCTTCTGAGGTTCCCTGTCCGACGTGGCAGCCGGGATGAAAGTTGTACAGGTTGTCGGGAAAGAACTCGTCCATGATGGACAGGTCGCGGGCCATAACTGACCGGGCAAATTCCCGAACGCTTTCCTTATCCGAGCACGGGTTCAGCGTGTAGGGCGCGTGGCACAGGATTGGCCCATTTGAGCCGAGCCACGTTCTCAGCTCTGCGGCGTCCCGAGCGGAAATCGTTTTGCTTCGGCTTCCTCTGGGATTAGTCATGAAGAACTGAAAGCACGTCCCGCCGATCGACTCAGCAGCCCGCGCCATGGCGGCGTACCCATTGGCAACCGATAGGTGGCATCCTATTGGACGGCTTGTCATCCAAAATCTCCTTTCGGTGAGAAAAATGAAAACCACCCGGAAAGTCCTCTTCCGGGTGGTCAGTCACGTCATTAAAAGGGTTACTTGCCGGCAGGCGGGTTGACCGTCACCTTGGGCAGTTCCGGGAACTTGGGAGTGTAAGAATCGACGATTTTAAGGATGTCAGGTGTGATGCTAACGGTGTTGGAGAACGCCAAGACGAGCCGGGAGCTGAGAACAATGTCGTATTTGCTGGAGTTCTTCTTATACCACTGGTTCACAGCGGCACTCAGCTGTTGAGAGAGAACGCTGTTTACCGCGGCACGCTCGCGGTCCATCTGCTGGTTCAGCGTGTACTCGGCCTGGGCGAGGACTTTTTTAGCCTCGTCGGTCTGCTCCTTGCCCTTGTACATTTCGGCCAGCTTGTCGTAAGCGCCCTGCAGGATCTTCTGAGCTTCAACCAAGTGGGCCTGTCCAGCTTTAGCTGCTTTCGATTCAGAGAAAATCTTGTCGACGTTGACAACAGCTACAGGACCAGCCACGGCAGCAGATGCAAGACATACAGCCGACAAAGCAGCAACGACGAGCGCAAGGCACTTTTTCATTGAGAAATGACCTCCTTAATTTAGAAGCATGACTGCACGATTATACCACGTTCAGTGTTAAGTACTCATTTTCAAATAAGCGCCGATAAAGGTGTTCAAGATTTTATTCCTTGAAGAGTTCCTTCTCAATTGCCGAAATTATTTCTCTTGCCGCAGCGGTCGGCGTCATGGAGCCGTCTGCCACGCCGCTGTTGACTCGCGACCGGGCGGTGACGATCACAGGGTTGCGCTCGATGACGTCGTGAAGGAACTCGTCCACCATCGTGCTGACCCAATCGATGTTCTGCTCGCGACGTCGGCGCTCGAAAACGCCCGACGCCGTGACGTTCTCCTTGAACTGGCAGATCACGTCCCACATCTCGGGAACCCCTTCGCCGGTGACAGACGAACAGACGTAGGCCCGGCTGTGCCAGCCTTCGGTGGCAGGGCGAAGGTAGTGCAGCATCTGGTCGAAGTCAGCCCGGGCGACGAGCGCTTTCGGCCGGTTATCCCCGTCTGCTTTGTTGACGAGAATCGAGTCGGCCAGCTCCATAATGCCTTTTTTGATACCCTGCAGGTCATCCCCCGCGCCGGTGATGGCGACCATGAGGAAATAGTCCACCATGCCGCGGACGGTCGTCTCGCTCTGTCCTACGCCGACCGTTTCAACAAGAATGACGTCATATCCGGCCGCCTCGCACAGCAACATCGTTTCCCGGCTCTTACGAGTGACGCCGCCAAGAGTTCCGCCTGATGGGGACGGGCGAATAAAGGCGTTCGGTTCCCTTGAAAGCTGCTCCATTCGCGTTTTATCGCCGAGGATTGAGCCCTTGGAAATCGAGCTCGACGGGTCAACAGCCAACACGGCGACCTTATGCCCCAACCTGCACAGGTGCGTTCCCAGCGCCTCAATGAAGGTGCTTTTGCCGGCACCCGGAACGCCTGTGATGCCGACTCGAATTGACTGGCCGGTATGAGGCAAAATAGACGAAACGATTTGCTGTCCCAGCTCGAAGTGCTTAGGAGCGTTGCTCTCGATGACTGTAATGGCTTTTGAGAGAATCATCCGGTTGCCGGCTAAAATGCCCGCCACGTAGTCCTCAGCCGTGAACCGGCGGCGCTGCGGACGGCTGGCGTCGGGCAATGCCGCGCCTTCGTCCGCGACGCCGGTCATAACTCGTCCCGCGTAAGCGCCGTCAGCCCCTTCAGGCTGCCACTCGGGACGGTACAGGTCGTACGTTTCGGCCATTCCTGCTAGTTCACTTCGACTTCCGACAGCTCAAGACGCTTGTTCAGGATCTCGAGCATCTGCTTGGCTGCGGCAGGAATGACGGTTCCGGGGCCGAAGATAGCCGCCGCGCCGTGATCGTACAGGAACTGGTAATCCTGAGCTGGGATAACGCCGCCGGCAACGACCATGATGTCACCCCGGCCGCGCTTTTTCAGCTCTTCAACCAGCTGGGGAAGCAGGGTCTTGTGACCTGCCGCCAGACTGCTCATGCCGATGATGTGAACGTCGTTGTCCACCGCGTCTTGAGCCGCCTCTGCCGGCGTCTGGAAGAGCGGCCCCACGTCCACGTCGAAGCCCATGTCGGCGTAGGCGGTCGCCACAACCTTGGCGCCCCTGTCGTGGCCGTCCTGCCCCATTTTGGCCACCATGATACGGGGACGTCGGCCTTCCCTGGCTTCGAACTCGTCGGTCATATGGCGCACTTCTTCCATGATTTCGTTGTCGCCGAACTCAGTGCTGTAGATGCCCGAGATTGAACGAATGACAGCCTTGTGGCGGCCGCATACCTTCTCGATAGCGGCTGAGATTTCGCCCAGCGACGCCCGCGCCCGCGCGGCTTCGACGGACAGTTCAAGCAGGTTTCCATCGCCGGTTTCCATTGACTTCGTGATGGCGTTCAGCCATTTGTCGACGTCCTCTTGGTTCCGGTTCGCCCGCAGCTTTTCGAGACGGGCAATCTGGGCCTGGCGTACCGCCGTGTTGTCCACGTCCAAAATGTCCAGAGGGTCTTCCTTTTCCAGCTGGTAGGCGTTGATGCCGACAATTTTTTCCTTGCCCGAATCGATGTGAGCCTGCCGTCTGGCCGCCGCTTCTTCAATGCGCATCTTCGGAAGCCCGGTGTCGATAGCCTTTGCCATGCCGCCCAAGGACTCGACTTCCTGAATGTGTCCCCAAGCGCGGCGAATGAGCTCATTGGTGAGCGACTCGACGTAGTAGGAGCCAGCCCACGGATCGATGACCTGACAGACGTTCGTCTCGTCCTGAATGTACAGCTGGGTGTTTCGGGCAATTCGGGCTGAGAAGTCGGTCGGCAGGGCAATTGCCTCGTCAAGGGCGTTGGTGTGCAGCGACTGGGTGTGTCCCAGCGCGGCGCCCATGGCCTCGACGCAGGTTCGGGTCACGTTGTTGAACGGGTCCTGTGCCGTCAGACTCCAGCCGGAGGTCTGACTGTGAGTCCGCAGGGCCATCGACTTGGTATTCTTGGCGTCGAAGCTCTTGACGATTTTCGCCCAGAGCATTCGGGCAGCACGCATTTTAGCGACTTCCATAAAGTAGTTCTTGCCGATTGCCCAGAAGAACGAAAGCCGGGAGGCGAAGTCGTCGACCTGCAGTCCCGCCTTGATTCCCGTGCGGATGTACTCCAGCCCGTCAGCCAGGGTGTAGCCCATTTCGATGTCGGCGGTGGCGCCTGCCTCCTGCATGTGATAGCCCGAGATGGAAATGCTGTTGAACTTGGGCATGTTGTGCGACGTGTAGGCGAAAATGTCGCCGATGATCCGCATCGAAGGCGCCGGCGGGTAAATGTAGGTGTTGCGAACCATAAATTCTTTCAGGATATCGTTCTGGATCGTGCCAGACAGGATGCTCTTGTCAACGCCCTGCTCCTCAGCGGCCACGATGTAGAACGCCATGACCGGCAGAACGGCCCCGTTCATGGTCATTGACACGGACATTTGGCCGAGCGGAATGCCCGAGAACAGTATCTCCATGTCGAGAATGGAGTCGACTGCCACGCCGGCTTTACCGACGTCACCGACGACCCGCGGGTGATCCGAGTCGTATCCTCGGTGGGTTGCCAGGTCGAACGCGATGGAAAGACCCTTCTGACCGGCGGCGAGGTTGCGCCGGTAGAACGCGTTGCTCTCCTCGGCGGTGGAAAATCCGGCGTACTGGCGAACGGTCCAAGGCCGAATCACGTACATCGTGGCGTACGGGCCTCTGAGGAACGGCGGCAGCCCGGCGACATAGCCTAAATGACGGCAGGAGGCGATGTCCTCCGCGTTATACAGGGGCTGAACGTCGATCTGCTCCATCATGCGGACGCACAGCTCTTCGACGGAATGGCCAGTTTCGGCCTGAACGCGCTTTTTCCACTCGCTGTAGCTCTCAGAGCGCGACGCGCCGCATGCCTTCAAGGCGACGCCGCTGAAATCGACAGAACTCATCAGCAGATCCCCCTTTCCTTCTGGATGGCGGTCAGAATGCTGAGACAGTCTGCCTTGACGTGAATGAACTCGTCAACCCCCGCTTCGACGTAAGCGTCCTTCATCTCCGGGGCCGGAGCTCCGGCCAGGATGACCTTGACGTTCGGGTTGCCGGCCTTGATGGCACGCGCTGTCGGCGGGACAAGTTCGGGATACGTGGCGTCAGTCGAGCAGATGATGGCCACGTGGGCGCCGCTTTCGAGGGCCGCCGCTGCGGCTTCTTCCGGCGTGGCGAACCCGTCGTTGCCGATGACTTGGAAGTGAGCGACTTCCATGAACCCGCGGCTGAAGTCCGCTCGCGGTTTGTGCTGCGGGATAGGTCCCATGTTGCAGAGGAATACCTTGACGTTCTCGTTGCCGGCAGCGACCCAGTCCTCGGTGCGCTTTCTGAGCGCTTCAAACTGTTCGGTCCAGTGGTGGGCCGCTATAGGCTCGACGGAAAGGTCGTCGGCCCGACGCCATGTCCCAGCGATCTCGCCGAGGGTGGCACCGTTTTCTGCTGCCAGAACGGCGTTTTCGACGCTGACGTCGTCGGCCAGACGACGAAGGGATTCTTCTGCCGCTTGAGTGGAACGTGCTTTTTTGTGCTCGGCCACCGCTTGCCGGCGGGACGCCTTGAAGGCTTCAGGGTCAAAGGTCGACTTTTCGAGCGGCGTTTCGGCCATGTTGGCGTACATATTGATCCCAACGGCCCGGTCTTTTCGCGTCGAGAGAGCCTTGAACCGGGCGCGCAGCGTTTCATTCACAGAGGACTGAACTGTCCCGTGCTTCAGCGACTCGAGGATCCCGCCTTCGGCTTCGACAGCTTGGAACAGGCTCCACGCCTTTTCGGCAACCTGAGAAGTCAGCTTTTCGACAAACCATGAGCCGCCGGCCGGGTCGACCGGCGTCGTCATGTTGAACTCGGTGCGGAACATGATCTGTTGGTTTCGGGCGATTCGGCGAGCCTGTTCCGTGCTTGGCCTGACGGTCCGATCAAACGGGTTGATCTGCAGCAGGTCAAGGCCGCCGACGATGCCGCTGAACGCCTGGGTCGTCGCCCGCAGGATGTTCACGTACGGGTCGTAGGTTGTGGCGGTAAAACTGGACGTGCTGGCCATGACCTGCGCCTTCTGGGCCTCGGCTCCGGCGCCGAAGGCCTCGCTTACCGTGGACCAGAGCACCCGCAGGGCCCGAAGCTTGGCGATCTCCATAAAGAAGTTGGCGCCCAGCGAAACGCGGAACCGAATTTGACCGCAGGCCTCGTCGGCGCTCAGTCCCCGGTCAATCAGGGCGCGGACGTAGAACGCAGCTGAGGCGATGGTCAGAGCCAGTTCCTGAACGGCTGACGCGCCTCCGTCAGCGTAGGGCGTGCCGCTGGCGATAACTGTCCGCAACTTTGGCGACGACTGGCACGCCGTGCGGGCCAGCTGGGCCATGTGGTCAAGCGCCGTTTCAAGCGGCTCGTCCAAGCGGCCCCATTGGGCCAACTCGCTCAGCGGATCTGCCCCGATGCAGCCGGACAGTTTCTCAATCTCCTGTCCGCGGTGGGCCATACAGGCCCGAAGCAGGGCGTAAAAAGGCAGGGCGTCGCAGCCGGCGTTGACGTGCAGCGGATACGCTGTCAGGTCGATCCCGTCGGTCAGCTGGTCCAGCTCGTCGGCGGTCGCTAAAGAGACGGCCCGTCCGCTTTGGTGAAGCGGCTCGTCAAAGCAGCGGCGAGTTCCTTCGTCCAGAGCGATATTGATCACGTCGGCGCCTTTTTTCAGCTCGTCGCAGAGCGCGCTGTGCGCGTCAGCGATGCCGGCATACTCGCAGGCTTGAGCGATTCCCCACGGGTGTTGCTCGTACCCGCCGGCAAAGCAGCCGCGAAGGTACGGCGTCTCTCCCGGCGCGCTGTCAAGGTTCTCCAACCCGTCGATGTCGTAGCCCCAGTACATGCCGTTCAGAACGATGCCCTCGTATGTCTTGGTGAACATCTTCTTCTCGAACGGCGCCCCCTTCAGTAGCTTCTCAACCGCCTCTTTCCACTCGTCAAACGTCGGCTTGGGAAACTCGTCGAAGGTGACGTCCGGCAAATGCTGGACGTCTGTGCTTTTTTCGTCGTTCGCCACTGTCGATCCTCTCCTCCCGATTACTGATGCTCCGTTCCCAATCTCATGCTCCGTCACGCGGGCCGGCTGTTCTTCGGGGCACTGACGCGGGCGCTTCAGCAGGCGCTCCGTGCCGTCGGCTTCGCCGGCCGCTTCTTTGCAGCAATCTATTTAAAGATTTTACACGGCTTCATTGACAAAATCTAGCCAAGAGAACCTTCCGTAAGGTTTCGTTTGTCGCCCCCAACCGGAAATGTTAGTCTAATCTGGTATTTTTTGTTGGAAGAGGGGGAAGCATTATGCCATCGAATCATGACTGTCTGTCTCTTATTGGACCCATCGTCGATCGAATGTCCGGCGAACTGATAGAACTGAGTCATTCGATTCACGATCACCCTGAGCTGGGCCTTGAAGAGTACAAGGCCGCCGAATGGCTCACGTCGTTCATATCCCGTCACGGGTTTACGATCCAGCGTCCGTACATGGGCTTGGAGACGGCCTTTCGGGCAGTCTGCGGAACCGTTGGGAAGGGGCCGCAAATCGCCTTCTTAGCCGAGTACGACGCGCTGAAAGGTCTGGGACATGCCTGCGGCCACAATATCATCGCCGCGTCGTCGGCTGGCGCCGCGGCCGCTTTAGCCGAGGCTCTTCGGGGGCGCGAGGGTGCCGTGTACCTCTACGGCACGCCGGCGGAGGAAACGTTTGGGAGCAAGGTGCTCATGTCTGACCGCGGCGCGTTTGACGGAATCGACTGCGCGATGATGATGCACCCGTCTGCTGAGCTGAACATCGTCGGCCGCGGAGGCTTGGCGGCCGTTTCGCTTGACGTGGTATTTGAGGGCAAGCCGGCCCACTCCAGCAAGCCGGACGACGGGATCAACGCCCTGACCTCGGCAATCGGCCTGTTCAACGCGGTCAACGCCCAACTTCACCTGTGGCCGAACAAGAGCAAGATCAACGGCATCATCACCGAAGGGGGCCAGGCTTCAAACGTCATTCCTGACCGAGCCTGCTGCTCCTTTACCATGAGGGCGGAGCGAAAGGACCAAATCGTGCCAATGATCGAGGACTTCAAGCGGCTCGTCCAGGCCAGCGCTCTTCTGACCGGAGCGAAAAGCTCGGTGACAGTCGGCTCTGTGATGGCTGAGCGGCACTGCAACAGGGTGTTGGACGCGGCGTTCAAAAACGCCGTGGAGGCTTTGGGTGAACCGGTCGTTTGGGCCGACCCGAACGGCATGTTCGGCTCGTCGGATATCGGCAACGTTTCGTTGCTCGTCCCAGCCATTCACACGTATCTTTCGCTGGAAATTCCCGGCTGCGTCGGGCATACGCCGAAGTTCTGCCAGGCGGCCCGCTCCGAGCGGGGCGACAGAATAGCGGTTTTAGGCGCAAAGGCGCTGGCGATGACGGGCTGGCAGGTCGCGACCGACGGGGTGACCTTGCAGGCGGCCCGCCGGGAGTACGAGGAACAGGTGCTTCCCCATCGGTGCTAGTTATCTTTCCGGCGGCGGCCAAAACATTTGCCGCATCCATGACAGCCGGTCGGACAGCGGCCTTTCCCGTGGCCGGCAAGAAGGCTCACGGCGATTGCCGGGACGGCAATCACGGCAATAAACAGAATGGTTTTAAGCATGGCAGCACCTTCTTTAGGTTTTCCCGCGGGGGCCAGAGGGGGAATCTGCGGGACTAGGAGACATTTACATGAACAATTTCACGACTCGGGGGGAAAAGGGATGAGTCCAACTCAGGGGAAATTAGTTCGGCGAATTATCCGAATTGACGAGGAAAAATGTGACGGCTGCGGCCAGTGCGCTACGGCATGTCACGAGAACGCCATAGAAATTATTAACGGCAAGGCAAAACTGGTGAGCGACACGTACTGCGACGGTCTGGGCGACTGCCTTGGACAGTGCCCCAGAGGCGCCATATCTTTTGAGGAACGGGAGGCCGACGCCTACGACGCGGCCGCTGTGGCTCAGCGGGTTGCTTCCCGGACGGTCGGCGCCAAAACGCACCCCTGCACTGGTGGCTGTCCGGGGAGCGCGGCCCGACGGCTTTTTCAGCCAGCAGGCGATGCACCTGCCGTACCTGCGGCGGTTCCTGCCCCTGCTTTGCAGCACGCTGGGCGACTTTCGACGTGGCCTGTTCAGCTTCGGCTCGTTCCGCCGGGAGCCCCGTTTTTGGCCGGGGCTAATTGGGTTCTTGCGGCTGACTGCGTCGCCTACGCTTACCGAGGATTTCACGACACGTTCCTCGCTGACGGGACGGTCTGTCTGATCGGCTGCCCTAAATTGGACGACACTCAGGCGTACGAGACAAAGTTAGCCCAGATGATCACGGTCGCCCGACCGGCGTCGCTGACGGTAGCGCTGATGGAAGTCCCCTGCTGCAGCAGACTCGCCCTTCTGGCTGAGAAGGCGATTGAAGCTGCCAGAGTCTCGTTGGAATACCGTCGGGTGCAGTTGAGCCTGAGAGGAGACGTCCTGTCCGACCGGACGGTTGAATATCGTTTTGCCTGATCGGGTAAAGCTTGCCTTTTCCGCCGACTGCAGGCATAATGTTAAATCTTGTCAAAAATTTTCCGTCATCGCACGATTGTTTTCTTGGAGGTTTTTCATTGAACGAACATCCGCTTTTTTCTGATTTTCCTCTGGCTGCTCCTCTGATTAAAGAGCTGGCGTCCAGAGGCTTTGACGAGCCGACGCCGGTTCAGCGCGGCGTGCTCGGACAGGACGACTGGGACAGGGATCTGGTCGTTCAGGCCCGTACCGGGTCGGGCAAGACTCTGGCGTTTTTGCTTCCGGTCCTGAGTGAGCTGGCGTCTCGCCTTTTCCCTGGCCGACAAACAGTGAAGGCACTGATCCTCTCGCCCACCCGGGAGCTGGCGCAGCAAATCGCTCAGGAAGCCGCGTCGTTCGGCCGGCTCGTGGGGATTGGAACTGCTGTTCTCGTAGGCGGCATGGACATGGACCGGCAAATATCCTCGCTGCGGAGCGGCGTCGCCTTGGCCGTCGGGACACCGGGACGGGTTCTTGACCACGTGAAGCGCGGAACGCTCGACCTGTCAGAAATTGAGACAGTCGTGCTGGACGAGGGCGACACCATGCTGGACATGGGGTTCCGGGACGAGATGGAGGCCATTCTTCAGGCCGCTTCGGCCCGGAAGAGAACGTGGCTTTTTTCGGCGACGATCCCGCAGGAAGTGACGGCGGTCTGCCGTCGTTTTACCACCAATCCGGTGTTTCTGTCGTTTGACGACGAGTCGTCTCAGCACTCGGATATCGTTCACAAGGCATACCTTGTCCCGAGCAGCCAGCGGTACGAAGGACTGGTTAACGTCCTGCTGTGGGAGCGGCCGTCCTTGTGCCTGATTTTCTGCCGTACGCGGAGCGATACCGCTGATGTCACCGAGCGGCTTCAAAAAGAGGGTTTCCTCGCCATGCCTCTTCACGGCGACATGAGCCAGCGGGAGCGCAACACCGCGCTGTCCTCTTTTCGAAGCGGGCGAATCCCCGTCCTCGTGGCGACGAACGTGGCCGCCCGTGGCCTTGACGTCAGCGGAGTCAGCCACGTGATTCAGCTGGGCGTGCCTGAATCGCTCGAAACTTTCGTCCATCGTTCCGGGCGAACCGGCCGGGCCGGACATGAGGGAACCAACCTGTTGGTGCTCACGCCGGCCGAGTCAAGCCGCTTCAAGTTTATGATGCGTTCCACCCAAATGAAAGTTCAGTGGCTTAAAGTTCCGGACTTTCAGGAAATCTCGGTTGTCCAGCGCTCTGTCCGCCAAGAAAAGCTCTTGGCCGTCGAGCCGTCAGAAGAGCTTTTCTCTTGGGCTCATGAGCTGTTGGAAACGGCCGGAGAAGACCCGACCGCGCTGGTCGCTAAACTCTTGGCGAGCGTCACCCAAGACGAGCCCAAGGGATATCGGCTGCGCGACAGCCTGCTTCAAGAGCTGGAACGCCGCTCTGCCAGACGGGAAGCCAGAGAGACGCCTTCGGGTCGTGCCGGGTTCAGGCGGCCGTCCGAAGAGCAGAAAAAAGACCGCTACCCTGGAAGCGGCGTGTCGATTCGTATCGCCAAAGGCCGCCGAGACGACGACTGGTCGGTCGGCCGAATCCTCGGCGCGCTGTGCGGCGCCCTCGGCGTTGACCGAACGGAAATCGGCAACATCAAGATGAGAGAAACCTACACGGAAGTTCAGCTCGGCCCGAAGGCCCTGTCTCAGCTCAACAGCGGCGGGAGGCTGCGCCTAGCCGACAAGGGGCTTCTTTCGGGAGAGGGCGGACAAAATTTTGTGCCCCGGCTGGGCTCGGCTCCGCGCCGCCGCCGGTTTGACCCGTCGGGCCGAAAGATCGACGACGGGTTTACCAAGGCTTCTCAGAAAAAATAGCTCAATGAAGTTGCCGCAGGGACTCCTGCGGCAACTTTTTTATTTCAAGCCCAGTTCGCTTTTGATTTCCTCTTCGTGCCGGCCAAACTGAAGCGACAGCAGCGCCTCTTCAAATTGCCTGTTCCAGCGTGCTGGCGCCCGCAGCGTTCCGACGATGCCGTTGGGCGTTTCTTCGACTCGGTCAGAAAGGGGCGCAAGAGTTTCGGCGACTTGGCGAACCGATAGTTCCGAGTCCCTGAGTGGTTCTACGCGCAGCTTCGCCGGCCGTCCGTCGGGAGGGCCGGGGGGCCGCGGCGGCCCGGACCTTCTCCAGCGGCCAGACAATCGGTCCAGCGCTGTGTCAAACTGGACAGCCCAGCACGGCGTTTCGCCGAGCGTGAACGTCGTCAGCAGGCAGCCGCCGGTCCCGCTCGTTATCTTTGACAGGAAATTCCATGGCACAGGTAGCGGGCGGCAGGTTGACGGAAGCTCTTGAAGCCACGGCGCGGCGACGGGATACAGCGGCAGAACCCCGCGAAGCGACAGAAGCGTTTGGGAAAAAACGGGATCGGTATGCCAGTGCGGCGCAAACCACTCCGGTCTGTTTGAGACCGCGAGGACGACGACGGCAGCCCGGGTTCCGCCGCCGATAAGCTCTGCAAGCTCGGTGAGGTGTTTCGTCGCCCGCTGGGACGGAGCGTCGGGAAAATACGCGCCCCGTCCGGCAAAAAGTGAACAGCACTTGACCTCAAGGAAGGTCTTTACGCCGTTCCGTTCCAGCAGAAAGTCGAATCGGCTGTTGCCGTACCGCACTTCCCGGCCGGCAACTTTCCAGCCGACGAACGGCTGAATCGCGCCGTTCGCCAGCAGGGACGCGACGGCGTCGTTCGCTCGGCTGGTATGAAGCGGCACGAATTCGCCGTTGGACTCTACGGCTTGGACAGTCGCTTCCGTCGCGCCGCCCTCACGGGGAGAAATTTTCAGCGGTACCCCAGGAAAAAGGAGTTCGGACAGCCGGCCGGGATTGGGAAGATGACACCGAACCGTGCGGCCTTCATGCTGGGCAAGCACGACGAATCGGTTCGGCCGGTCAATGAAAAGGGCGTCGTCGAAGGGACGCGGATCGTTTCCACCCTGTAATGACATGGCTGACCTTCTTTCACGTTAATAAACAGTTCTAGTATTAGTGGACAGTGTTAATTCAGAGGCAATGTTTTTAATATTTTGTTGACCGAGACTTCACCTCGTGATAATCTGACGCTGTCGGCATAACGGCTGATATGGGTGCAAAATTGTTCGGCTTATTTCGACATTTGAAGGGGGTTTTTTTGATGTCTCACTGCTCTGAAACGGTCACGATTGACGGGCACAGCCTGACGCTTCATGATATCGCAAGCGTCGCTCGGCGTGGTGCCCAGGTTCTTGTCGCTCCTGAAGCTCTCAAGAAAGTTCAGGTTGCGTCGGATCTCATCAGTAAGTGGCTTGATTCTAACAGGGTAATTTACGGTGTGACCACTGGATTTGGCGATTTGTCAAACGTTTCGGTTGACCGGGAGCGCACCAGCCTTCTTCAGGAGAACCTTATCCGAAGTCACGCGGTGGGCGTCGGCGAGCCGCTGCCTGTCGAGGTCGTCCGGGCGATTATGCTGCTACGCCTCAACGGGCTCGTCTGCGGCAACTCGGGCATTACTCCCGCGACGCTCGCTCAGATGGTAAACTTTTTGAACATGGGACTGATTCCCTACGTGCCCCAGCAGGGGTCAGTCGGCGCCTCCGGCGACCTGTGCCCGCTGAGCCACATTGCCGTCACCATGCTTGGCGAAGGGCACGTGTTCTACAAAGGAAACTTGGTGCCGAGCCTCGAGGCCATGCACGATGCTGGCCTTTCGCCGATTCACCTTCAGCCGAAAGAAGGCTTGGCGCTCAACAACGGCACCGCGGCTCTGACCGGGCTCGGCTCGCTGGCGCTGATCGACGCGCTTCAGCTGGCGAAGACGGCCGACGTGATCGGTGCCCTGTCGCTGGAAGCGCTACACGGTGTGCCCTACGCGTTTGACAGCCGAACTCACGCGCTTCGGCCCCATGACGGCCAAGTTCGGGTGGCGTCAAACGTCCGCCGGCTCATCGAGGGCAGCCAGATCATTGAAAAGTTCAAAGGCACGCGCGTTCAGGACGCCTACTCGCTGCGCTGTATGCCTCAGGTTCACGGCGCGAGCCGGGACGCCTTGGAATACGTCCGGTCAAAAATCGAGCTGGAGATCAACGCGGTCACCGATAACCCGCTGATTTTCCCAGAGAGCGAGGACGTCCTTTCCGGCGGCAACTTCCACGGTCAGCCGATCGCCCTGCCGATGGACTTCTTCGGCATTGCCGTTTCCGAATTGGCCAGCATTTCCGAGCGCCGCAGCGCCCGTATGGTGGATCACCACCTGTCCAACGGCCTGCCGCCGTTCATCATCAAGGATTCGGGAGTCAACTCCGGGTTCATGATCACCCAGTACACACAGGCGGCGGTCGTCTCGGAGAACAAGACGTTGGCTCACCCGGCGTCGGTGGATTCTATTCCCACGTCAGCTAATCAGGAGGACCACGTGTCCATGGGATACTGGGCGTCCTTGAAGGCGACGAGGATTCTCCGCAACGCCGAAAAGGTGCTGGGCATCGAGGCCCTGTCCGCCGCCCAGGCGCTGGACTTCTCCGCTCCGCTCAAGGCCGGCAAGGGGACTCAGGCAGCCTACGCGGCAATTCGTGAGGTCATTCCGTTCGTTGAAAAAGACCAGTACCTTCACCCGCTAGTTGAAAGCGCCGTCGATCTGGTACGGAACGGCCGTATTTTGAGCGCGGCTCAGGGCGCGGTGGGAGATCTCGACTGACGGTTATTTCCGTTTTCTCATGAGAGAAACGGGCCTGAACGGTTCTCCGCTCGTGCAAAAAACGAAAAGGAGGCTCTGGACATGGATATGTTGATGAACCCCGTAGTGCTATCAGTGTTGGTAATGATCATCTTGTGCCTGCTCAAGCTGAACATTATCTTGGCGCTGCTGATTTCCGCCGTTGTCGCCGGCGTCTCGGCCGGCATGCCGCTGGCCGGCGATGGAAGCGTCATGCAGGTGCTGATCGACAACATGGGCGGTCAGTCGGAAACGGCTCTCAGCTACGTCCTGCTGGGCTGCTTGGCCATGGCGCTCAGTCAGACCGGCATCACGTCGGTGCTGTGCGACAAGCTGAAGAAGATCGTCAAAGGACGCCGGTTCTTCCTTCTGCTTCTGCTGGCCGTCTGCTCCTGCCTTTCCCAGAACCTGATTCCGATTCACATCGCGTTTATCCCCATCCTGATCCCGCCGATGCTCTCGCTCTTTAACGAGCTGAAAATCGACCGCCGGGCTGTCGCCTGCGCTCTGACCTTCGGGTTAAAGGCCCCGTACATCGCGATCCCCGCCGGATTCGGCTTGATCTTCCATGGGATTCTGTCGACTGAAATGGCAAAGAGCGGCATTCACATTGCTAAGACAGACGTGTGGCATTACACTTGGATGCTCGGCCTTTCGATGGTGTTCGGTCTGCTGATCGCTATTTTCATCTCCTACAGCCGTAAAAGAGAATACGAGGATCGGCCGCTTCAGGGGCTTGAAGATGTCGGCAATCGGACGGAGTTCAGCCCCAAGGACCTGATCACCCTTGTGGCTTTGGTCATCGCCGTATACGTTCAGCTTCATTACGATTCGATGCCGTTGGGCGTTCTGGCCGCTCTGGTGCTGATGTTCCTGTTCGGCGCGCTTCGCTGGGGCAACATCGAGAAGGCTATGACCGGCGGGCTGGGCATCATGGGAATGATCGCCATCATCATGCTGGTCGCCTCCGGTTACGGCGGCGTGATCCGCGCCACGAACGCGGTAGATCATCTGGTCAACGGCGTGGTCGCGATGGTCGGCGGAAGCCAGTTCTACGGCGCCCTGCTGATGCTCCTCGTCGGGCTGCTGGTTACCATGGGCATTGGAACGTCCTTTGGCACCATTCCGGTCGTCGCAGCGATTTATTGCCCGCTGGGTCTGAAGCTCGGCTTCTCTCCCGCTTCCGTTTGCTGCCTGCTGGCTGCTGCGGCCGCTCTGGGCGATGCCGGGTCTCCGGCGTCCGACTCCACCCTCGGGCCTACCAGCGGTCTGAACTTCGACGGACAGCACGACCATATTTGGGACACCTGCGTTCCCACGTTCCTTCACTACAACCTGACACTGATCGTCGGCGGCATGGTCTGCGCCCTAATGATTTTCCATTAAACCTCGTTTTATTCGGCGTCCGGGCAAACGTCCGGACGCTTTTTTGTTTAATTGGGGAAAAATTCTCGTGACTTCTGTCCAAGCGTGTATAATATGGAACCGTGTTGGCCGGCCAATTCGGCCGCGGCGGCGAAAAACCTGAAGGAGATACGCTATGAAAGAATCCCATTCCGTTTCAAAAGTTCTGAGCGACGCTCTGGTGTTCGCCAAGCGGTTCGTCACGAAGCCTCGCCAGATCGGGAGCATTACCCCGAGTTCGCGTTTTTTGACCAGCGCGATGCTTGAACGGGTCCAATGGCCGTCTGTGAGGTCCGTGGCAGAACTTGGAGCCGGAACAGGCGTATTCACCCGGGAGATCGTCAAGCGCTTACCAGCCGGCGCGTCCCTGCTGGTGTTTGAGCTTGACCCGGCTCTGCGCGGGCGAATCGAAAAAGAGCTTGGCATCAAGTGCCATTCTGACGCCTCAGACCTTCCTGAACTCGCGGGAGAGAACTCGATCGACGTGGTCATTTCGAGTCTGCCATGGACCGTTCTGCCGCCGCGGGTCACGGCGAAAATCATCGACGGCGTGCTGAGCTGTCTGAAGCCGGAAGGTCAATTTTTAGCGTACCAGTACTCCCGGCAGATGATGCCGGCGTTCAGGCGGCGTTTTGAATCGGTCAACGTGAAATTCGTGATGCGCAACATCCCTCCGGCGTTTGTGTATGATTGCCGGGGCAAAGAAAAATAAAGAAAGCCGCGCAGGGGTTTGGTCTGCTCCCCGTCAATAGGACAGTGAAAAATCAAAAAGTCCCGTACCGCCAGTCGAGTAATCGGCTGGCGGTTCTTTTACGCCGCAGTATAGAAGCTTGCATGGCATTCGGCAGGTGTCATCAGATGCAATTTCCGTTGGAACCGCTCTGTGTTGTAATACCTGATGTATGACTCTATGGTCTTCACCAGATCCATCTTTGAGGTGAAGCGTTTCCTGTAGTACATTTCTCGCTTCAGGATCCCCCAGAAGCCTTCCATAGGCCCATTGTCAATGCAATGGGCTACTCTGGACATGCTCTGCTTCATTCGGTTTCTCTTTAGTCTCCCCGAGAACTGTTTGCTCGTGTACTGGAAGCCTCGGTCACTGTGAAACAATGGATGTGCCTCGGGCTCACGCTCTACAGCTTCATCAAACGTGCTCATAACCAGCGGATTGTCATTATGCTCGCCGATTTTATATGCCACGATCCTGCGATCATAGAGATCCAGTATGGCACTCAGATATACTTTGTGAGCGTTCCCCCCGACGTAATACTTGAACTCAGTGACATCCGTCAGCCATTTCTCGTTCGGTGCGTCTGCGTGAAAGTCACGGTTGAGATAGTTTTTGGCGATATGTGCAGGGTCTTGGCTGCTTCTGGTGCAGCTCTTTGGCCTCCACTTGATCGTGGATTGAATACGCTCTCCGCGACAGATCCTGAGTACCCGCTTATCGTTCACTGCGATGCCGTGATTCCTTTCCAGTTCGTCCCTGATTCGCCGGTAACCCATATCCGGATGGTTCTCATGAATGGCCTTGATCTTCTCGGAGAGCTCGGTATTGTACTTCTCACTGAAGCTGACAGGACCTTTAAGCCAGCGATAATACGCGCTGCGCGAAAGCCGCTGGCACTGACAGAGCTTTTGCAGGGGGTAGTGCTTGGCTTCAGTCAGTTCTTTGATCGCTTGGTATTTGTAGGGATGTCGAGTCAGAGAGAGCGATCTTTCATCTCTAACTCTCTGATTTTTTTAACAGGTCGTTCTCCATCTGAAGGTCGCGGTTCTTGCGTTCCAGTTCTGCAATCCTGTGGCGCTGCTTTTCCTCTGGTGTCCGGGCTGGCAGGGTTCCAATCCGCCGTCCACGACGGTCTTCAAGGCCGGCGGGGCCCATGCTCTCATAACGGAGCACCCAGTTGCGCACCTGCTGATAGGAACAGTTATATTTCAGCGCCGTCGCTCCATAATTATTATCCTTAGCAAGGCAGTACTGTACGATTTCAAGGCGTTCTTCCTGGTTGTCTGTCTGGCTTTTCTCATGGAGCTGCCTCCTCCGCTTGTGCGCGATTGGATCCATCCATGAGTAGTATATGCCTGTATCCAGCTTTGAAGTTGAGCTTTTGACCGTAAGCCATAGCGATACGCCGTCTCCGTTAAGGATCCTTCTCCGCTCAGATAGGCATGAACGGCAGCCAATTTCAGCTCCTGTGAATAATGTCTGTTTCTCGATTGAGCGAGCAATCCTCCGGGACCTTCATTTTGGTAAATCCGGACCCAACTCCTAAACGATGCGCGGCCCCTAAGCCCCGCTTGCCTTGTCGCTTCTGTGCAGCTGATTTCGTCTCGGAGATAGCTTTCAACTAGAGATATTTTCAAAGCTGAGTCTATCTTGCTTTTTCTGGGCATAGAAATACCCCCCAAGTAGGTTTTATATTTCCCTGTCCTACTTGGGGGGAGCATATCAGTTCCTGCGCGGCCTTCTTGTAGTTAACGGCTGGCTAGCGGTAAGACGTCTGGTCCGGTCTGGCCGGTCATGACGAGGGACGTCGTTCCGCCAAGAAGGGCTTCGTATTCTCCGTCTCCCATCTCAGTCAGGGAAACTCGGTTCGTCCCGCCGGGATTATGCACTTCCGTCACTGGGCCAGAGAGGCCGTTCAATCGGGCGGCTAAGGCGACAGCCACACACCCGGTGCCGCACGACTCTGTCAGGTCCTCAACGCCTCGTTCATAGGTCACCGCCCTCATCTCGCCGCGGGCAATCGGCGCCGCAAACGTGACGTTCGTCCCCTGCCGGAACTGGGCCGTGTCGTTCCTCAACCGCTCGCCCCACCGTCGGGCGAAGTCAACTCCGACCTCCTCACGGGAAAAGAGAACGAGGTGCGGCACGCCAACGAGCGCAAACGTGGCCCGAAACGTTTCGCCTTCCAGCGTCATCGTCCTGTCGGACCACTCAGGTTCTGGCCTGACGCGGCCCATGTTGATTTCAACGTACCGGCCGTCAACTCGCGCCCTCATGAGCCCGGCCATCGTCTCAAACTCCATCGACTGGGGGGCCAGTCCGGCACAGGCGGCAAATCGGGCGGCGCAGCGGGCGCCGTTGCCGCACATTTCCCCTTCGCTGCCGTCGGCGTTGAAAATTCTCATGAAAAAGTTCGCCGTCTTCGATCGCTTGATGACGAGCAGCCCGTCGGCGCCGATCGACTGGCGTCTAGGGCACAGGGCCCGGGCGACAGCTGGCCAGTCGAGCCCAATGTTCTCCGCGGCGGTCGCGTCGACGACGATAAAGTCGTTGCCGTTGCCGTTCATCTTCCAGAAATTCACTGTCTCCCCTCCAATCCAAGCTGATCCTTCAACAGGTCACCTTCGTTCCACCGGCGTACGACGAGCCGGGCCGTGCCGGACGAGACGAAGACGACCGCCGGACGGAACGCGCCGTTATAGGTCATGAACATCGAGTAGGTGTACGCCCCTGTGTCCGGCAGCGCGACGAGGTCGCCGCGGCGAAGCTCCGGCATGACGGCGTCGGAAACCAGCACGTCGCCGGACTCGCAGCAGCACCCTGCCAAGGTCACGGTTCCTTCCTTCCGTTCGTCAGCCGAAGAGACGAGAACCGGACTGTAAGGCGCGCCGTACAGGCAGGGGCGCGGGTTGTCGGTCATGCCGCCGTCGAGCGCCGCGTAGATTCGCCCGCTGGTGGTCTCTTTGACCGACTGGACGCGATAGACCGTGACGCAGGCCGGCGAGCTGACCCATCGGCCCGGCTCAAAGCTGAGCCGCGGGAGCCGAAGCCCGGCGGCTGACGACGCGCTCTTTGCTCTCAAGCAGATTTTTTCGATAAAGTCCCCCGCGTCCAGCGGACCTTCAGGAGACCGGACGGCAAAACCGCCGCCTAAGTCCATCTCGTCTGCCTCAAACCCACAGGCGTTTTTGAGCGACGCCAGCAGATCAACCATCGTCTGAACGCCCTCGAAAAAGGGCTCAAGCCGGTCAATCTGCGAGCCAAGATGAACGTGAAGGCCTGCCAGTACAACCGGCAGATCGGCCGCCCGCTTGACCGCATGGACCAGCTGGGCCGGCGAAAAGCCGAACTTGCAGTCGTCTGTGGCCGTCTGAATGGCGTGATGCGCTCCTGCTGCAATGCCCGGGCTCACGCGCAGCAATATTTTAGGCGGCGTCTTTTCGTTTTTTGCCAAGCGGCCTAAAAGCTCCAGTTCGTCGGCGCTGTCGACGACGATTCGCCCGACTCCCAGTCGGAGCGCCCGGCTCAACAGCTCCTCGGTCTTCGCGTTGCCGTGAAGTTCTATCCGTCCGGCGCTGATTCCCGCGGACAAGGCGAGCGCCAACTCTCCTAAAGAAACGACGTCGAGGCCCATCCCTTCGCTGGAGACCAGCTGAGCCATTGCCAAGGGCAAAAACGCCTTGCCGGCGTAGTAGACGTCAGCATCATACTTCTTCACCGACTCGACAAGGCGACGGCACCGCCGTCGAAGCTCTGCCTCATCGAAAACGTACAGCGGCGTGCCGAAACGCTCAGCCAACTCGATCAGGCTCGCGCCGCCCCATTCGGTCAAACTCTTCACAGAATCAGTCCTTTTCTGCCGCCCCTGTCGGGCGGCCTTTTTATTGAACGGTTTTTCCAGCGCTGAGACGTTCGAGCGCTTCGATCGTTTTTTCAAGCGTCGGCTGAGGTGGAAAGCACCTCTGACCCTGACAGATGAGCCACTGGTCCCCGTCCGCCTTCGGCTATCACTGCCAGCGGCATCTGTTTTTCTGCCAAGGCCTGCGACAGACGCTGCGCTTCGCCGGCAGGGGCTGCCACTCGAATCAGCCGTTCAGGCGAACTGACGGCGGCTTGGGCTGCCATCCCAAAGAACTGGGCTAACCGGAGGTCGAACGACAGGGAGTTTTTTATCTTCTCCCAAGCGTCCCAGATGTCCTGACGCTGGGAGACCGCCGCCAAACGGGCCAACAGGAACGCCGCGACCGCGTTGCCGGTCGGTCGGCCGCCTTCAAACCGCTCAGCCGACGGCGGCACGTCGCCGCTGACGCTGTCCCAAAGCCCGCCGTCAGGCGCGCCGGCAAACTTGTTAATCATCTGCAACGCTTTCTCTGCTAGGTACTCCGCGCGGGCCCGACTGGGGTTCGCCTGATACAGTTCCCACAGCCCCCAGAGGGGAAAAGCCCAGTCCTCGAGAAACGCCGACTTCCCGGCGTCGAGCTGTCCTTTCAGCCACAGTCCGGACCGCTCGGCCGCTCTCGCGGCCTCGGGGCAGTTCAGCCGGCCGAAGCGTGCCAGAGCGGCGCAGGCCAGCCCGTTCCAGCTCGTCATGACGAGCTGGCCAACGAGAAGTTCGCTCCGGTCGTCCCGCCATCGGTCAAGCCGGTCAAGTTCGCTGACCGGCAGAGCACCAATGTCAGCTCCATCTGACAGGTGAGGAATCGGCTGGTTGGCCGACAGCCCTAAGAGTTCGCAGAGCTCCGCCGGCCGGTTGGCGCCCGACTCCCTCACGTCCTGAGGCGTCAGCGCGTAATACGCGCCTTCTCCGCCTCCTGAATCGGCGTCCGTCGCCGCGGCGAACGTCCCGTTCGGGTTTTGAAGTCGAGTTAAAAGCCAGCGAAGTGCTCGGCGGGCACAGAAGAGAAAGAGCGATCGGCCTGAACGCTGCCATCCGTCCAAACAGGCGTTGATGAAAAGGGCGTTGTCGGCTAACATCTTCTCATAGTGAGGGACGAGCCACCTGTCGTCGGTGCTGTAGCGGAAAATACCCCCTGACACGGGGTCGCATATGCCGCCGCGGCAGACCCGTTCGAGCAGTTTTAAAGCAGCGTCGGCTGCCTGAGGAACGTTCAGAACCGACGAAGCCTGAAAGAGAAACGACGCCAAGTGCATTTGAGGAAAAAGCGGTGCCCGGCCCCACGAGCCGGTCTCGGGGCTCTGCGCCCGGACTAAGAACTGTGCCGCCCCTTTGAGGTCTGCCTCCTCGGAGGGCGCTGGCGGCGTCCGAGCCTCTTTGACCCAGTCGTCTATGGTTGCTCTGCGGTGGGCCTGTCGGCTTCCCAGAGGTTTGCGATCGCCAGAAGTGTTTCGTACATCCCCTCCGGCCCGTTCAACAGCCGGTAAGTGGAGAGAAAAAACGGCCGGCCGTCTGCCAGCGCGGCGGCGAGAAGCGGCCAGCCGCCCCCTTCGCCGGTCGCCTGACAGGCGGACATGTAGTACCTATCCAAGTCGGGGCGTTCCTGCCGGTCGACTACCACGGGGACAAAACGGCGATTGATTAGCTCTGCGGCGTCAGGGTCACGAAACGTTTCCCGCGCTAGGACGTGGCACCAGTGGCAGGAAGCAAAACCGACGAGAACCAGCAAGGGCATGCCAGTTCGGCTGGCCTCTTCTCTCCCTGCGTCCCAGCCTCGCCAACGGACCAGATCCGACAGGTGCTGACGGACGTACTGGGATGAACTGGAAGAAAGCTCTTGGTAATCGTCTGATGAGTTCATCCGCCGTCGTCCTTTCCCTATTCTGGCCGCTTATCATGACTAAACATCTGTCTGCGGAGGTGTTCCTGCCGTGCTTCATGGAAAGACCAGTACCCTTGGGGATCTGGCCATATTGTTGTGCTGTATTCTTTGGAGCCTCTCGTTCGGAGCGATGAAGCTGGCGCTGAGCGCTGTCGGGCCGTTCTGGCTCATCGCGATTCGCTTCGCCATGACGGCTGCCGTGCTGGTCGTTTGTCTCCCCCGCCGCGCCGCGAAACTGACGCGGGCCGACTGGATTTCTGGCGCCGCCATCGGCGTGACGCTGTCGACGGCTCTTTTTGCTCAGGCTTCCGGGCTACGCTTTGCTGACACGGGGAAAATTGCGTTCCTGACGTCTGGGTACGTGGCTGTCCTGCCGGTGCTTCTGTGGCTCTGGGGACGAACGCCGAACAGAAGCGACGTCGTCTCTGCCGGTATCTGTACCCTCGGCATGGCGACCTTGTCGTGGACGCCCGGACTCGGCCTCGGCGCCGGAGAGCTGTGCGGCATCCTGGCGGCTCTGTCGTCGGCCGCTCAGATTCTCGCCGTAACGCTGATGATGAGGTATTCCAGCCCGTTGGCTGTTTCCATCACCCAGTCGATTTTAGGAACGGCGCTCAGCGTTCCGCTCGCCTTGGCCTTTGATCCTCTTCCTCAGGCGTTTCCAACTGGCTCAGTCTGGCTGGCGCTCGTCTATTTGGCGATCGGCTGCACGCTCGTGCCGTTTGCTCTTCAAATGTGGGCCCAACCGCTGACAACTCCAACCCGGGCCAGCCTGATCTTCTCCCTCGAGTCGGTCTTTGCCACGCTGGTCGGCGTCGCTTGGTTCGGCGAAACGGTGAGCCTTCGTTTTGTCGTCGGCGCCGGCCTTGTCCTCGCGTCCCTCTTGGTCAGCTCTCTGTGGCGGCCCGGTCGGACTTCTGAAGCCGCGACTGAGTGAACAGGCGGGTAACCGTCCCGGCCATCCGCTCCAAGTCGCTTTCGCTCCTTTTCAGCGCTTGAGCGAACGGACAGGGGCCCGCGCCGATGGCAAATGCGCCGCTTAAGCCGAGCGCTTCAATGTCCTTAAAGTCGCCCCCCAGGCTTCCAGTCAGTGCCACAAGAGGCACGCCGCAGGACTTCGCGCAGGCTGACAGCCCGGAAATGACCTTGCCGAAACCGGTCTGCGCGTCCAGACGTCCCTCGCCGGTAAAGGCCAAATCGGCCCAGCTCATCGCGTCCTTCAGACCGGTTAGCTCGGCCACCACGTCGATTCCCCGCAGAAGCGGGACGCTGAAAACGGCAGCAAGCCCAGCCGCGGCGCCGCCGGCCGCGCCGCCGCCCGGAAGGGTCGACACGTCCCGGCCTGTGGCCTGCAGGAGAACAGTTTCCCAATTGGCAAGCCCTGCGTCGAGCCGTTCAATCGTTTTGCCCCGCGCGCCCTTTTGAGGGCCGAAAACCGCTGCCGCTCCCAGAGGACCGCAGAGTACGTTTTGGACGTCGCACATCACGAGCCAATTCAAGCCGCTTAGCCGGCTGTCCATCTGGGACAGGTCCAGCTGGGCGATTTTTTCAAGGGACGCCCCACAGGGCGGAAGCAGGTTGCCACGTTGATCGGTTGCCCGAGCTCCTAACGCCGTCAGGATCCCGAGCCCGCCGTCGATCGTCGCGCTGCCTCCAAGGCCGAGCACAATCGTTCGGCAGCCGGCGTTCAGGACCTCGCGAATCTGCTCGCCGGTGCCTCGGGTGCTCGCTCGAAGCGGACTTCTCTTGTCCTTGGCGACGAGCGGCAGCCCGGAAGCCGCAGCCAGTTCGACAACAGCCCGTCCGTCCGGCAGCAGTCCCCACGACGCTTTCGTCAAGGCGCCGAGCGGGCCGTGAACGACAGACGTGCGCTTTTCGCCGCCGACCGCGGCCAGAAAGGCTTCGACCGTGCCCTCCCCGCCGTCGGCGACGGGGATAACCCGAGTGCGCGCGGCCGGACAGGCGCAGAGCACGCCGCGCTCGACCGCTCGGCCTGCCTGAAGCGCAGTCAAGTTTCCCTTAAAAGAGTCCATGGCTATGAGTACGTTTAACGTCATCGCTTCCTCCGCGGCAGCACAGGCTGAAAAAGGCCGCCGATGCGTTATTTTAGCATGATTCAGCTGACATAAGCTTTGTAGAACGCTTTGCGCGGCCCCGCCGTCAATTCGAGGAAGCGGCCCTGGCTCTTTGATACCTTGACTTTCAGAGAATCGGCCCGTATGATGAAATTAATGGGACAAGCTGTCCTGTTTATGGAGGTGGAGCGGGTGGACAAGGACGAGCGGCTCGACGCGGCGGCGAAAGTAGTTGTTCTGATGGAAGCGTTGACCCGCGGCAAGGGGCGTCTGACGGTTCGTGATCTCGAAGCTCAAACGGCAGTCCCTCGAAGCTCTGTGGGCCGACTCCTTCTTTCCCTGTCTTCTGCTGGCTGGGTCGTTCGGGATGCCAACGACCGGTTCTGCCCAAGCCTTCGTTTTCTGCTGCTCGGCAGGAGCGGAAACATTTCTGACGTCTTGGCCCAGCGGGTCGCCGGTCCGATGAGGGAACTCGCTCTGGCGACGGGAAAGACCGCGCTGCTCAGTCTGCTCGACGGCGACCGCGGCCTGTGCGTTCACACCGAGGAGCCGGAAATGGCGGTCAAGTTCGTCGCTCATCCCGGCATGACAGTGCCGCTTCACGCCGGAGCGACGGGAAAAATTCTCCTGAGCTGGGCGCCGGAAAGCGTCCGCGAAAAGGTTTTCCGTGCCTCGCCAGTTCGGCCTGACGGACGGCAGGCCTCCGAAAGCGCGCTGCGAAATGACGTCCAGACGATACGCCGTCAGGGCTGGGCGTTTTCTCAGGAAGAGTGGATCGCCCACGCCGCTGATTTGAGCGTGCCTGTTTTCGACCAGTCAGGCGAGTTTGTGGCTCAGCTGGGGTTGGCCGGACTGGCCGGAACGTTCTCAGACCGGTTTGATGAGCTCCTTCAGAAGCTGTTGGCAACGTCACGGGTCATCTCTCAAAACTTGTAGAACTTCGGCAGACCTGGGCCTGCCGCTCAATAAATTTTGAAAGGGTGTTGTCCATGGCAAGACAGTTAATCGAATGCGTACCGAATTTCAGTGAGGGCCGTCGTCAGGACGTCATCGAGGCCATCGTCGCCCCGTTTAAGAACCGCAAGGGCTGCTATCTGTTCGATTACCGGGCGGACCAAGACCACAACCGACTGGTAGTCAGTTTGGTCGGCGAGCCTCAGGCCATCTGCGACGCCCTTCTCGAGGCCAGCCGGGTTGCGGTCGAGAATATCGACCTGAACACCCATCAGGGAGCTCACCCCCGTCTTGGCGCGGTGGACGTCATCCCCTTCACGCCGGTGAAGAACATCACCATGGACGAGTGCGTCGAGCTGGCTCACAGCTTCGCCAAACGGTTCAACGACGCGCTTGACGTGCCCGTGTTCTTCTACGAGGCCGCGTCCGTCCGGCCGGACCGCACTCGGCTTGAGCAGATTCGCAAGGGCCAGTACGAAGCCCTGAAGGAACTTGTAAAGACTGACCCGAGCCGTCAGCCCGACGTGGGAACCAAGGATCGGCTTCACCCCACCGCCGGAGGCACGGTCATCGGCGCCCGCAAGTTCCTCGTGGCCTACAACGTCAACCTGAACACGACGAACAAGGCTATCGCCGACGCCATCGCCAAGCGCGTTCGCGCCTCCGGCGGCGGCTTCGCCTGCGTCAAGGGCATGGGCGTTGACTTGAAAGAAAAAGGCCTTGTCCAGGTGTCGATGAACATCGTTGACTACGAGAAGACCGCCATGTATCGGACCCTTGAGTTCATCCGCATGGAAGCGGCCCGCTGGGGCGTGACCGTCAACGGCACCGAAGTGTACGGCATGATTCCCGCCGGGGCACTGCTGGACAGCGCGGCGTACTACATGCAGATCGACGACTTCCAGAACGAGCAGGTGCTGGAGCTCAAGCTGCTGGAACTGATGGGAGAACAGGAAGCGTAGCGCCATGAGCGCGTCCCTTTTTACCAACGTTTCAATTACGACTCCTATCAGCGGTGAGAGACCGGCCGCCGGCTCGGAACAGGGGCGGGTGGTCAGCTGGGAGCGCGGCGCACTGCTGGCCTGCGACGGCATTATTCAAGCGGTCGGCGACGAGGACGAAGTCAAGGCGACAGCCGAGGCGTTTGACGACGTCACGGAGGAAGACTGCGACGGGTGCTGCATGATTCCCGGCTTCGTCGACCCTCATACCCACATCTGCTTTGCTGCTCGGCGGGAAAAAGAGTTCTCCATGCGGCTGGCCGGCAAGACCTACTTGGAAATCCTCGCCGCTGGCGGCGGTATTCTCTCCTCCGTCAAGGCGGTGGAAGGAGCCACCGAAGAAGAGCTGTTTGAAGAGACTCTGAGCAACGTCCTGTCGGCCCTCTCGACCGGCACGACGACCATGGAAATCAAGAGCGGCTACGGCCTGACGACCGAGCTGGAGCTCAAAATGCTTCGGGTCATCGGCCGAATCGCCGAAGAAACGCCGCTGGACATCGTCCCGACCTTCATGGGCGCTCACGCGGTTCCGCCGGCGTACAAGTCCGACCCGGATAAGTACATCGACTTGATGATCTCTGAAATGCTCCCGGCCGTGAAGGCACAGGGCATCGCGAAGTTCTGCGACGTGTTCTGCGAAGAGGGCGTGTTCACTGTCCCTCAAAGCCGCCGGCTTCTGCAGGCGGCCCGGGACCTTGGCATGGGGCTGAGGATCCACGCCGACGAAGTGTTTGACACCGACGGCGCAGGGCTGGCGGCAGAACTCGGAACCATTTCTGCAGAACACCTGCTGGCTGCCAACGAAAAGAACTTGGCCGCCATGGGACGGGCCGGCGTCATCGCCGACCTGTTGCCCGCCACGGCCTACAGCCTGAAAAAGCCCTACGCCCCGGCGCGGAAGATGATCGACTTGGGCGTGCCGGTTGCCTTGGCAACTGACTGCAACCCGGGAAGCTGTTTCTGCGAGTCCATGCCGTTTGTCGTCGGGCTGGCCGTCATGAACATGAACATGACGGTTGAAGAGGCCCTCGTCGGGGCCACGCTGAACCCGGCGTGGAGTCTTGGAATGCAGGACAAGATCGGCAGCTTGGAAAAAGGAAAGCAGGCCGACTTCCTCCTGCTCGACGGGGAGACGCCGGCGATCCTCGCATACCACGCCGGCACGAGCCCAGTCGTCGAAGTGTACAAGCGCGGCGTGTACGTTTCTTAGTGTGGTTTTAGTTTTTTGAACCAATAAATCTGAAAGGGGATATTACATGAAGCTCGTGGAAATGACTGTAACCGGTTTTGTGAAGGAACTCGCGTCCAACTCTCCTGCGCCTGGCGGCGGCAGCGTGGCGGCCCTTGCCGGCAGTTTGGCTGCCGGACTTGCCTCCATGGTTTCCGAACTGACTGTCGGTCGGGAAAAGTTCAAGGACAATGAGCCGATGATCAAGCCGCTGCTGACCGAGGGGAAAGAACTCGCGTCGGAGCTGCTGGACCTGATCGACGAGGACACAGAATCGTTCAACGAGCTGATGAAAGCGTTTAAGTTGCCCAAGGGCACTGACGAGGAAAAAGCGGCCCGGAGCAAGGCCATTCAGGCGGCCACGAAGGTGACCATTGAAGTTCCGCTGAAAACCTGCGAAGCCTGCGCCAAAGCGGCCTGCTTGGCAAAAACTGCCGTGACCTACGGCAATCCGAACGCCGTCACCGACGGCGGCTCTGCCGCTCACATGGCCATGGCCGGCGCCATTGCCGCCAGCTACAACGTGAGAGTGAACCTGCTGGGCTTCAAGGACGAGGCGTTCTCGGCTTCCGTCAAGGACAGAATTAAAAAGGCGCTCGAGACTGCAGAAGCCGCCGTGGCCGACGTTAAAGCGCTGCTTGAGAAGGCTCTGGCATAACAAAAGTTTATATCTTCTGAGGAGGCGTCACAATGAACGAAGCGAAAACGCGGGATAAGACCGCCCAATCTGCTGCACAGGCGGCCCGTTTGTTCGCAAAAAGCGAAAACAGCCTCAACCGCGAGGCGATGACGATTAAGCTGGACGCTACTCTGCCCGATTATCCGAAGTTCGTCGAAGGCATCCGTCGCGCTCCTGACCGGGGCTGGACGCTGTCCCAGTCCGAAACCGAACTGGCGCTCAAGAACGCCCTTCGATACGTCCCTGAGGAGCTGCACGACGCCTTGATCCCCGAGTTCATGGAAGAGCTCCGCACCCGTGGCCGCATCTACGCCTACCGGTTCCGGCCGGAAGGGAAACTGCACGGCAAGCCGATTGACGAGTACAAGGGGAAATGCTTGGCCGGCAAGGCATTCCAAGTGATGATCGACAACAACTTGGACTTTGACGTTGCTCTTTATCCCTATGAGCTCGTCACCTACGGCGAGACCGGACAGGTCTGCCAGAACTGGCTTCAGTACCGGCTCATCAAGAAGTACTTGGAGCAGCTCACCGACGACACCACTCTTGTCATCGAAAGCGGCCACCCGGTCGGACTGTTCGCTTCCAAGCCGGAAGCGCCGCGGGTCATCATCACCAACGGACTCCTTGTCGGCCTGTTTGACAACCAGGAGGACTGGCACCGGGGCATGCAGCTCGGCGTCACCAACTACGGTCAGATGACCGCCGGCGGCTGGATGTACATCGGCCCGCAGGGCATCGTGCACGGCACATTCAATACCATTTTGAACGCCGCACGGCAGAAGTTCGGCGTCGGCCCCAGAGAGAACTTGGCTGGCATCCTGTTCGTCTCGTCAGGACTGGGCGGCATGAGCGGCGCTCAGCCCAAGGCCGGCGAAATCGCCGGTGCTGTGGCTGTTATCGCTGAAGTTGACGCCTCCCGAATCAAAACGCGGTACGATCAGGGCTGGGTGAGCAAGGTCGCCGAGACGCCTGAAGAAGCGTTCGCTCTGGCCAAGGAGGCTCTTGCGGCCAAGAAGGCCCTGTCGATCGCCTACCACGGCAACGTGGTCACCCTTCTGGAATACGCCGACAGCCACGACATCTTCATTCATCTTCTCTCCGACCAGACGTCCTGCCACGCCGTTTACGATGGCGGCTACTGCCCTGTCAGCCTCACCTTTGAAGAGCGGACGAAGATGCTTCACGAAAACCCGGAGGAATTCCGCCGCCGTGTAGACGAGTCCCTCCGCCGCCACTTTGAAGTCATCAAGCGGCTTACCAAAAAAGGCACGTTCTTCTTCGACTACGGCAACGCCTTCATGCGGGCCGTCTTCGACGCCGGCGTCAAGGAAATTGCCAAGAACGGACAGGACACCTACGACGGGTTCATTTGGCCATCCTACGTCGAAGACATCATGGGGCCCGTCCTGTTCGACTACGGCTACGGACCGTTCCGCTGGTGCTGCCTGAGCGGCCGGCACGAAGACCTCGTGGCAACCGACCAGGCCGCAATGGACTGCATCGATCCCAACCGGCGTAGCCAAGACTACGACAACTGGGTCTGGATCCGCGACGCGGAAAAGAACAAACTCGTCGTCGGCACCCAGTGCCGCATTCTCTACCAGGACGCCGAAGGCCGTCGGGACATCGCCCTGCGGTTCAACCAGCTGGTCAGGGAAGGGAAAATCGGCCCGGTCATGCTTGGCCGTGACCACCACGACGTCTCCGGGACGGACAGCCCGTTCCGCGAGACCAGCAACATCTATGACGGAAGCAACATCTGCGCCGACATGGCAACTCAGACCTTCGCCGGAAACGCCGCCCGCGGCATGACGCTGTGCACGCTTCACAACGGCGGCGGTGTCGGCATCGGCAAGTGCATCAACGGCGGATTCGGCCTGCTGCTCGACGGCCGGCCGGAAACCGACGAGATCATTCGTTCGTCCATGATGTGGGACGTTTTAGGCGGAGTAGGCCGCCGCGCATGGGCGCGCTGCAACCACGCCGAAGAAGTGGCGCGGGAAGTCAACGCCAAGTACCCGGGCAAGTACCATATCACCTTGCCCTATCGGCCAGATGCTGACAAAGTCTCCGCAGCGGTGGCCAAGGCTATCGCCCAGCGGGAAGAAAAGAAATAGCTTTTTTCTCGAAACAAACAGGGAGGCCGGCTTCTGGTAAAGAAGTCGGCCTCCCTTTTGTGCGCCAAAAGACTAATAAAGCTTGTTCAGCGGGACATCCTTATTGAAGCTGTACTCGTCGGACGGGAACTCTCCGCTGAGAGATTCTTTATGGAACTCGTTCAACGCGTTCACCATCACGTCGCGCACGTTGGCGAACAGCTTGACGAACTTCGGCTTAAAGTCGCCGTACATTCCAAGCAAGTCCTGCGTCACGAGGACTTGGCAGTCGACATATGGGCCGGCTCCAATGCCAAGAATCGGGACGGAGACGGCCTCGCTGATCGCCTTGCCGACCACCTTGGGAACGCACTCGAGGACGATCGAGAACGCGCCGGCCCGCTCCAACTCCTTGGCGTCCTCAATCAGTTGCTGAGCCGCTTCAGGCGTGCCGCCCTGGACTTTGAAGCCGCCAAGCTGCGTCGCGTTCTGCGGCGTCAGCCCAATATGCCCCATCACAGAGATGCCCGAGTTGACGATCGCATGAACCAGCTCGGCATATTTGGCTCCGCCTTCCAGCTTGACGCAGTCACAGCCGGTTTCTTTGATCATGCGCGTGGCGTTTTCGATGCCCTGCTCGATGCTCTTATTGTACGATCCGAAAGGCATATCGCCGACGATAAACGTGTTGGGAGCGCCCTTCACAACCGGACGAATGTGGTGAATCATATCGTCCATTGTGACGGGCGTTGTGTCCTTATAGCCCAGCATGATCATGCCCAGAGAGTCCCCGACCAGAATAACTTCCACGTCGCTTTGGTCGACGATCGAAGCCATCGTGTAGTCGTACGCCGTCACGTAAGCAAACTTTTTTCCCTCCGCCTTGTACCGTTTGAAATCAAGAACCGACATCTTCTTCTTCATGCTGAAGTCTCCCTCGGAATGAATTAACGTTACGCCCTCAACTGCACGCTACGAAAACATGCTTCTGCGCATCACAAGAACATTCGGTCAGCACAGTCCCATTGCCCGCGGCAGGAACGTGCTCAAAGCAGGTACAAACGTGAGAATAAAAATGTCGACGATCATCACAAGAATGAATGGGATAGCAGCTCTGGTAATATCCTCCAGCGTTATATCCGCGATAGAACAGCTCACAAATAGGCACACTCCAAGTGGCGGAGTCACCATGCCGATGGCTAAGTTCACCACCAGCACAATGCCGAAATGAAGCGGATCCACGCCAATAGCGGTGACAACTGGCAGGAGAACTGGAACAAGAATGATGATCGACGCCACTGTTTCCATGAAAGTGCCAATAAACAGAAGCAGCAAGTTGATGAGGATCAAAATGAAGATTTTGTTCGTCGTGATGCTGAGAAGTGCCTTAGTCACCATTTGAGGAATATGGTGTGCTGTAATGACCCAACTGAAGGCAGATGAGGCCCCAATGATGAACATCACGACCGCAGTACTCACGGCTGTTTTGACGAAAATCGACTTGATCTGCTGCACTTTCAGTTCGCGGTAGACGAAAAAACCGACAAACAGCCCATACACGACGGCGACGACTGCCGCTTCGGTTGGGGTAAACACCCCGCCGTAAATGCCGCCGAGAATAATTACCGGCATGAGGAGGGCCCAAAATGCTTCTTTAAAAGCCTTCCACCTGCTTCTCCAACTGTACCGTTGGTCTCCCCGGTACCCGTTTTTACGAGCGATAACCCACGCGACCGCGATTAATGAAAAACCAATGAAGATGCCAGGAAGCACGCCGCCCATAAAAAGCCCGCCGACTGATACGCCGGTCATCACCCCGTAAATGATCATAGGAATGCTCGGCGGAATCATGACTCCCAACGTCCCAGCGGTTGCCTGCACAGCGGCGGTGTAAGGCTTCCCGTAACCACAGATCTTAATGGTGTTTCGTATAGTAAAACATAATATTACTATGTGATTTTCATTATAGTGTCGCTTTAACGATTGTCAAGTAACGTATTAAAGCAAGATTTTGATGAAAGAATATCGTGGCAGCTATGCGCTAGATGCTCGCCGAACAAAATAGAAAAGGCCGTCCCAAGCGGGACGGCCTGACAGAATGATTAATTAAAGTTCCCAGAAAAGGCGAATCACTCGCTCGGAAGGCTTTTTCGTAGTTTGAGAGACGATGACGAAGGCGATCAACGACAGGACAAGGGACGGCACGATCGGGTGCAGGGCCAGAGGGCGAGGAACGTAATAATTGAAGACCAGATACGAGCCAATTCCCACGACCATACTGGCAAGAGCTCCTTGAGCGTTGGCTCCTTTCCAGTACAATCCCAAAATCGTCGGCCACAGAAACGTCGAAAGTTGTCCCGCGGTGGCGAACAGGTTGAGCCACACCATCAGGTCCGGCGGGTTGAAAGCGAGTGCGATCGTGATGAGACCGACGACAGAGCAGGTGAAAAACGTCAGGCGGCGAAGGGTTTTAGCCTTCGTTTTCAGCTCTGGCCTGATATAGTTCACCAAAAGGTCGTTGACAATGGCCGCGACGACGACCAAAAGTTGAGAGTCGACGGTCGACATGGCGGCGGCCAACGGTCCGGCTAGGACGATGCCGGCAATCAGCGGGTGGAACAGGTTCTTGATGAGCGTCGGGACGACCAAGTCGCCGGCGGAGATGCCAGACACCTGCGTCACTCCGAAGGCTCCTACTAAGTGCATCCCCATCAGTAGCAGCAAAGACACGACGCTGCCGTACACGATGGCAGAGTGCATACTCTGGGTGTCTTTATAGCTCATAGCGCGCTGGGAGACTGCCGGAAGGCCGATAACGGCAAATCCGACGAGAACCCAGAAGCTGGATACCCACGGGACCGTCATGAAGCCTTCCTGTGCGCCGAACGGCGAAATGGTGTTCGGGTTCATGGCTTTCATGGTCTGAATGATGTTCGCGATGCCGCCGCCGTTAATGACGACAGCGGCGAAAAGCGCCACAGTTGAGCATGTCATGACAATTCCCTGCAACGTGCCGTTAAACGCCACGCCCCGATAGCCGCCTACCGCTGTGTGAACGATCACAGTGACGGCGAAGAAAAGAAGCGCGCTCTTGTAGTCCAAGCCGGTCGATCCCTGAAGCAGCCGACTGGCGCCGATCAGCTGTGCGGCAATTGCCGCGATGAGAAAGAAAATGATTGACAGGGAAGCAATGATCAGCACGGCCTTGCTCTCGTACCGCTGGCGCAGGAAGTCAGAAATAGAGTTCGCCCCCGTTTTTCGGGAGACGATAGCGAACTTCTTCCCCAAAACCATGAGGGTGTAATATCCGGTGGGGATCTGAGCCATCGCTAAAAAGACCCACGCCAAGCCGTGGCGGTAGGCCGTGCCTGGCCCGCCGATAAAGCTGCCGGCGCTGAGATACGTTGAAACGAGCGTCATCGCTAGGACAAAGCCGCCGGTGGAGCGGCCGCCGATCATGTACTCTTCGAGGAACGCGGATCCGCTACCGCCTTTTCGCTTGCTGGCCCGATTGACCATCGCGGACGCGTAGAAGCCGATCGCGTACATCGCGGCGAAGTAAACGACGACGGGCACTAAGGTCAGCCACTCGATGGAGTTCATCGCTTTTGGACCTCCTTGCGCACAAACGCAGCAGCTTCTTCTTCGGTCATGCGGTCCAAGGACATGTTGAGGAGCTTTCGTTTAACGATGTAAATTGTCGCGCCGACGGCGAGGAGAGAATTAAGTATGCAGCTGATGAAAAACCAAGCCGGGAATCCCATGATGTACGAGTAATTTTCCACTGGGCCGCTTCCTAATCCATAGCCTGCAATGGCCCAGACTGCTAAATTGACGAGCCCTAAAATAATTCCGTACCGCGCCTCGCGCTCGCAGACCTTGTACCGAGGGTCTTCGACGAAACCGTATTCGTTTTTCTTGAGAACGCTGGTATCCTCTTTCTCCCCCATCCCCGCAGCCTCCTTATCAGCAGCAAATTTTTAACGCTCGATGGAACAAAGACTGAACCTGTAACTACAGAATGCAAACCCCGTCCATTAGATATAACGGTGAAATTTAGATTGTCCCTATATAATATTTAGGTGCCTTGTGCGCATGACTCTGGGACTCTGGCGGGGGAAATGCATCTCATTTATAGTATAAGCCAGACAATAAGGTTAATTTTAGGAAGCAGCGAAACAGTTTAGGAAATACGTTCGTTCGTATGTACCTTCCAACGCACCGACAGTGATTGTACAACGTTAATCAGAGGCGTGCAGGCACAACATCAGGCTTGCGGTCTTTCAATCTTCCTTTTGAAGGAGTCTAGAAACGATGTCAGAAGACACTCAACCGCGCAAACAAGTGCAAACGCTTGTCCGGGCGTTCTCTATTATCGAGGCGTTAACGGATCACGCCGAACTTGGCGTTTCTGAGATTGCCGAGGCAGTCTCTCTCGATAAGAGCACGGTATACCGGATCCTGAAAACGTTGAAGTCGTTAGGATATATTGACCAGAATCCCAGGACGTCCAAATACTTAAACGGCTTGAAGTTTTTCAAGATCGGCAACGCGGTAATCCAGCATACAGGCCTTGATCAGATCGCGTCGCCGGCCATGCACAAGCTGTCGACGAGGACCGGTGAAAGCGTCAATCTGGCAGTTCTGGCCGGTCACTCGGTCATGTATATCTACAAGATTGAGAGTTCGCTGCCACTTCAAATTCACTTGCCCCTTGGATCTCTTTTCCCGCTGTACTGCACCGGGTTGGGGAAAGTTCTTCTCGCGAACCTGCCGGAAGAAAAGCTCGACCGATTGCTGTCTGAGTCCGCGGAACATCCGACACCTCGGGGGCTGCGGCAGTTTAAGGCCTACACAGAAAATACGATTACCGATGAAACAACACTGCGTGAAGAATTGGCCCTTATCAGGGAAAAAGGCTATGGGGTCGATAATCAGGAACAGTTCCGCGGTATTTCATGCTTGGCCGCGCCGATCTTTAACCATACCAATGAGGTCATCGCCGCTCTGAGCATCACGCTGCCTCACATTACTGGGATAAATATCCAGATGAAGATTGAAGCGGTTCTGCCGTTCCTCCTTGAAGCGACCAAGGAGATTTCTAAGACGTTAGGCTCCACACGTGTCGACAAGCCTCAAACGGGCTACACGGGCTGGTTCGTTTGATAAAGGTCCTTTTATCTGAATGCTTTCTTTTTGCCTGAGAAGTGGCCAGTTCCTTGTGTTACGCGGAGTCAACTTGTTGACTCCCTTTTGTCCTGCTGTTAAAGTAGCTTTGCCCTCTGATCAGGCCGTTTGTGGGGTAATATTTTCTTGGAGGAAAAATATGAATCGTCTTTTTTCATTCGCCGGCGCGGCGTTGCTGCTGGCAACTTTTATTTCCCATGCCGAAGCCTTTTCTAACGAACCATCCGGCTATGGAGGACTGAATTGGGGGACTCCTCAAACGACAAAGCAGGCTCGTTTTCTTCCTATGATGGACGGGGACACAAAAAATTTTGTGCGGGAAAAGCGCGAAAAAGAACCTTTTGGATCCATTCCCACCAAATTGGTGATTTATCAGTTCTCTTCCGGCAAGCTTTCGGCCGTAGAAATGGCATTTGCAGCAAACCAAAAGGCCGCCGCGTTGAAAGAGTGCTCTCAGCGTTGGGGGGATCCTCAGCAGGTTGAGTTGACGGACACAAAAGGGGCCAAGGGGTACCTGTGGCAAGGGCAAAAGACGACTTGTCTTTTGTTTCCTCAGGACAACTTGTGGATTCTGCGGCTCTATCCCACGCCGGCGAATGTGGCGCCTCGCGCCCCGACTTTGAAGAACGAGCCGACGAGCTTCGGCGGTATCAAGGCCGGTCAAAAAGCTGCGTCGTTCAAGAAGGCTCTTCAAAAAGTCACTTCCACTGGAAAAGGCGTAGATCTCTACGTCAAGACAAAGCCGGAGACGTCGTGGAACGGCGTGCCGGCGGTGGGAGTTTATTACGAGTTCGGCCCGCAGGGGTTCCGAGCCGGCGGCGTTCAGGTTTTGGAAAAAGACAAGGCCGCTCTGCTGGCAGCCTGCAAAAAACTTTGGGGCGCGCCCCAAAAGACGACGCCGGCGAAAAGCTCTGTTCCGGACGCTCAATGGACCGGCGCGGCGGTTCGTATCGTCCTTCAATCGCTTCCCAACGGTCAACAGGCCGCTCTGCTGATTAGGTTCTAGAAAAGAGAAACTCGTCCAAAGAAAAGTCCCGCCCCGTGCCGCTCGCGCGGTATGAGGCGGGACTTTTGAAGCTACTCCTCTTCTTCGGCCAGCAAGCCCTGACGGGCGGCGATAATCTTCTTGCTGACTTCTTCCGGCACCGTGTCGTAGTGTGAAAATTCCATGGTGAAGGTGCCGCGCCCAGAGGTCATGGAGCGAAGCTGAATGGCGTACTGGAACATTTCAGACTGAGGAACCTGAGCCTTGACGACCTGCAGCCGTCCCAGCGAGTCGACGCCCATGATGCGGCCGCGCCGGGTGTTGAAGTCGCCCATCACGTCGCCTAGGTAGGTGTCGGCGACCATGACTTCAACGTTCATGATCGGCTCAAGGAGCACAGGCGAGGCTTCTGTCATGCCCTTTTTGAACGCCAAGTGTGCGGCAGTCTTGAAGGCCATTTCGGAGCTGTCGACGTCGTGATAGGAGCCGAAGTAAAGCGAGGCCTTAAAGTCTACCGTCGGGTAGGCAGCCAAGACGCCTTTGACCATGCACTCCCGCAGGCCCTTTTCAACGGCCGGGATGTACTGCTTGGGAATCGCGCCGCCAACGATCTTGTCCTCAAACTCGAATCCGGCGCCCCGCTCTAGCGGAGAGAACTCGATGTACACGTCGCCGTACTGGCCGTGTCCGCCGGTCTGCTTCTTGTGCTTGCCCTGAGCCTTGGCGGACTTGCGGATGGTTTCCCGATAGGGCACGTTCGGCGTGCGGGTGTTCAGGTTAACGCCGTAGCGCTCCTTGATCTTGGCTAAGGCGATGTCCAGATGAAGGTTGCCCATGCCGGACAGCACGTTGTCGTTGGTTTCCGGGTTCTTTTCAAACCGAAGGGTCAGGTCCTCTTCGAGCATCCGATGAACCGCGTTGCCCAGCTTGTCCTCGTCGCCTCTGGACTGGGCGTCAACGGCCACAGAGTACACCGGCGTGGGGAACTTGATGGTGGGATACAGGACCTTGCTGCCAGCTTTGCCCAAGGTGTCGCCGACACGCGTGCTGGTGAGCTTGGGAATGGCGACGATCATGCCGGTGGTGATTTCCTTGACGTCAACGCCGTCTTTGCCCTGCATGATCTTGAAGCTGCTGATCCGTTCCTCTTCCTGCCGGTTGACGTTGTAAATGGTCTGGTCGCTGGTCAGCGTGCCCGAGTTGACGCGAATGAACGAGAGCTTGCCAACGTAGGGGTCGACCATGACTTTGAAGCACAGCGCGCTGAACGGGGCCTGAGGATCGGCTTTGATGAAGATCTCCCGATCTTCTTTCACAGCCGGCCGCTCTCTCATGGCCGTCGGGTCGGGCAGATAGTTGACGATCAGGTCCATCAGCTGCGGTACGCCGATGTTAGCAGTGGCAGAACCGGGCATGACGGGGAAGATCTTGCACTTGGCGATGCACTGGCGAAGCACAGGAATGAGCTCGTCAACGGGGATGTCTTCGCCGTCCAAGTACCGCAGCATCAGCTCATCGCTGTCCTCGACGATTGCCTCGACGAGGTATCCGCGGGCGCGGTGTGCATCCGTAACCATGTCGGCAGGGATGTCGCCTTCCTTGAACTTGCCTGAGGCGTCGTCGTAGATGTACGCCCGGTCTTTAAGGATATCGACCACGCCTTTAAATCCCGCCTCTTTGCCGACTGGCAGCAGAAGACGGTAGGCGTTTTTGGTCAGGTCAGCGCGGATCTGCTCGAAAACGCCGTTGTAGTCGGCGTTTTCCCGGTCCATTTTGTTGATGAAGAAAATCGTGGAAGTCTCAAACTCTTTGGCAAATTCCCACGCCTTGTCGGTCTGGACTTCAACGCCGTCAGTGGCGCTGACGACCATAACAGCGCTGCCGGCAACCCGCAGGGCGGAGCGCATTTCGCCGATGAAGTCCGCGTAGCCGGGCACGTCGAGAACGAAAACCTTTTTCCCGCGATGGTCGAAGTTCAGCAGCGAGGTGCTGATCGAAATGGTCCGTTTCTGCTCCTCGGAAGAGAAGTCGGAGGTGGTATTGCCCGCTTCAATCGTCCCGAGTCGGGTAACGGCGCCGGCGTCAAACAGCATGGCCTCCGTCAGGGAAGTCTTGCCGGCTCCACCGTGGGCCACCACGGCGATGCTTCGAATGTCTTCTGTTCTGAGTGCCATTCACCTGTACCTCCTTAAGGGGTTTCCTCAACGGGACAGCGTTCGTGCCGAGGCAGAGCTTCCCGCAATTACTGATCTATTGTAACAGATTCAGACCGTTTTTAACCGATCTTCTCGTCCAGCAGGGCAGAAACTTCCTGAGGCGAGGCCTGTCCCTTCACTTCCCTCATGATCAGTCCCTGCAGGAATTTGCGCTTCTTGTCCTTTTTGTCCTGACCGGAACGGATGACTTCCAGCACGTCCGCGTTGGCGGCCAGAACCTTTTCCACGATCTGCCCCAGCTCGCTCCCTTCGACGGCGCCGATGCGCTGATTCGTCGCCTTGGCGGCCTCTTCTGCGGTCATGTTCTTGGCAATCATCACTTCGAAGAGCTCTTTCGCCTGGGTGGTGGAAATCTTTCCGTCTTCGTTCAGCTTAATCAGGCCAGCCAGCCGTTCCGGGGACATGGGCCGCTTTTCAGCCGAGAAGTCGCCGGTCACAAGGCGCAGCACGTCGTTAAGGATCCAGTTTGACGCTTTGCGCGGGCTGGCGCCAGCGGCGACGATCTCTTCAAAATAGTCGCCCAGCTCTCGGCTCTCATACAGCACATCCACGTCCTCAGCCGGCAGTCCGTACTGGCTCAGGTACCTCTGATACCGGGCATCCGGCAGTTCCGGCAGGCTGCGCGCCTGTTGGTCGACAAAGTCTTGGGTTAAGACAAGCGGCGGTAGATCCGGCTCGGGGAAGTACCGGTAGTCGTTTGCTTCCTCCTTGCTTCGGGACGCGGTGGTAACCCTGTTGGCGTCGTCCCAGTTGCGCGTTTCTGCCGTCACGTGCCGGCCGCTTTCCACAAGGGCGATGTGGCGCTGAATCTCGTAGGCCAAGGCGCTTTCAATGGCCTTCAGCGAGTTCATGTTCTTTACTTCCGTGCGGGAGCTCCATCGGCCGTCGTCAAACTTGACGGAGATGTTGGCGTCACAGCGCATTGATCCCCGCTCCATGTCGCCGTCGGAAATGCCAAGATACCGAACGAGTCGCCGAATGGCCATGACGTACCTCTTTGCCTCGCCGGGCGACCGAAGGTCCGGGTCGGAGACGATTTCGGCCAGCGGGACGCCGGAACGGTTGAAGTCGACGAACGACTGGGTGGACGACACGATTCGGCCGTCGCTGCCGCCGTGAACGAGCTTGCCGGCGTCCTCCTCCAGGTGAAGGCGAGTGATGCCTACTTTCTTCAAGTTGCCGTCGTCGTCGGTGATCGTTAAGGTGCCGTGCTCGGCCAGCGGGAGGTAGAACTCGGAGATCTGGTACGCCTTCGGAAGGTCGGCGTAGAAGTAGTTCTTGCGGTCAAACCGGGTGACCAGATTGATATGGCAGTTCAGCGCCAGCCCGCCGCGGACGCCCATGCGGACGACCGCCTCGTTCATCACCGGCAGAGAGCCGACCTGACCGGTGCAGCGCGGGCAGATATTGGTGTTCGGCACGGCGCCGATATAGTCGGTGCTACAGCGGCAGAAGAGTTTTGTCTTGCTGTTCAGCTGAACGTGAATTTCAAGGCCGATGACTGGATGATAAGAAGCCGTCATGACCGCACCTTCCCTTCCGCGATGACGTTTTCATGTTCGCTGCCTAACAGAGCAGCCAAGTTCAGCAGTTTCCCGTCGGTCCACTGGGCGCCGACGAGCTGAAGTCCGACTGGAAGTCCGTTATCGGTGAACCGGGCCGTGTAGGTGACGCCCGGCAGCCCGGCCAAGTTCACCGGGATGGTGAACAGGTCAGCCATGTACATGGCGACCGGGTCCGTGACCTCGCCAATGCGGTATGCCGGCGTCGGCGACGTGGGCAGCAGAAGGGCTTCAACCGAAGAAAACGCCTGAGCGAACTCCTCTTTGAGTTTCTGCCGAACCTTTTGGGCGGTCAGGTAATAGGCGTCGTAGAACCCGGAACTGAGCACGTACGTGCCGGTCAGAATACGGCGCTTTACCTCCGGGCCGAAGAACCTGCCCCGGGTGCGGGTGTACAGGTCAATGAGCGACGACGCGCCCACCGCTGCCGAGCCGTAGCGCACGCCGTCGTACCGGGCAAGGTTGGCGCTGGCTTCTGCCGGGGCCAAGACGTAGTAGCACGCCAAACCGTACTTCATCGTGACGGGAAGCGAAACGTCGACGACGTCGGCGCCGAGGTCGGCCAAGCGCTTTCTGGCGTCGCTCAGGGTTGAACGAACCTGAACGTCGATCGACGAGGCCATGTCCTCCGGCAGGCTCAGGACGCCGATTTTATGCCCCTTAAGGTTCTCTGGCCGACGAATTGACAGGTCAGGAGCCGGGCGTTTCGCCGAAGTAGAGTCGTACGGGTCGAACTGGCAGAGGACGGTCAGTAGCAGGGAAAGGTCTTCCGGGGTCCGGGCAAAGCCGCCAACTTGGTCGAGCGACGAGGCGTACGCGCCCAGTCCGTACCTGCTCACCTGTCCATAGGTGGGCTTCATGCCGAACAGGCCGCAGAACGACGCGGGCTGACGAATGGACCCGCCGGTGTCGCTGCCAAGCGCCAGCGGCGCGTAGCCGACAGCCACAGCCGCGGCGCTGCCGCCTGAACTGCCGCCGGGGACACGGGATGGATCCCACGGGTTATAAGTGGGGCCGAAAGCCGAGTTCTCGGTGGAGCCGCCCATGGCGAACTCGTCCATGTTTGCCTTGCCTAAGAAGACCGCGCCGGCCTGACGAAGGAGTTTGACTACCGTCGCGTCGTACGGCGGCACGTAGTGCTCCAGCATCTTCGAAGCGCAGGTTGTGGGCATGTCGTTGGTGCACAGGTTATCCTTCAGGATAACCGGCACGCCGTGCAGAAGGCCGAGGGGCTTTCCCGCCTGACGGGCGGCGTCTGCGGCGTCGGCGTCAGCCAGCGCCTGCGTTTTGTTAATAAACAGCAGGGCGTGCAACGTCGGCTCAAGGGCCTCAATCCTGTCAAAGCATGACTGGACAATCTGACGGCTGGTGAACTTGCCGGCAGCCATCCCGTCGAGCATTTCTCGGGCAGTCAGTCGAAAAAGGTCCATTACTCTTCGTCGCCTCCGATCTTAGGCACGCGGAAGAAGTCCCCGTCCCGCTGAGGGGCCTGGGAGAGAATCGCTTCTCGGTTCGATCCGCTGTCGCCGATCTCGTCGGGCTCCAGTCTCATGGACTCGGCGCCTTCCTTGTCAGCCAGATCGACCGACGAAACGTCCAGTTCTTTCAGCACTTCAAAGTAGGACAGGACGCTGCCGAAATGCTTTTCCAACGCGTCAAGCTCGCTCGGATCAATTTCCAGTCTGGCGAGTTTGCCGATTTTCAGGATTTCTTCCTTCGTGAGGCCAGTCATGGTATCCTCCTTCGCTGATGCTTTTCTCGGCAAGGCCGAGTTTCTTACAGTGTACTCTTTGCCGCCTGAAGCCGGGACAGAAATTCTTCTTCTGAGATCACCGGGATCCCCAGGCTGTTTGCCTTATCAAGTTTACTCCCTGCGGCCTCTCCGGCTACAAGAAGCGTCGTCTTGGAGCTGACCGATCCTGTGACTTTCGCCCCGAGACCGCGCGCCAATTCTGAGGCCTGTGACCGAGGCATGGACGCCATCTCGCCGGTGAAGACGATCACCTGCCCTGTCCACGGCCCCGGTTGGGCCGGCTGAGTTGGCTCGCGCGACGTGCACGCCTCAAGTCCCAGCGACGAAAAGTCCTGAAGCAGGGCCCTGTTTGCCGAGTCAGCCAGCCATGACGCTACCGAACCGGCAATCGCCGGGCCAATGCCCTCGACCTTCGAGAGCTCGTCTTCCGTCGCCTGTCCTATGGCCTCTAAAGAGCCGAACCGGCCTACCAGCGCGCGGGCGGCCGACGGCCCGACCAGCGGAATTCCCAGAGCGACGAGAAGTCTGTCTAACGGCCGTTTTTTGGCCCCTTCTAAAGCTTGGACGAGCGAAGAGGCCGATTTCTCGCCCATTCGCTCCAGGCCGGCCAGCTGATCGGCCGTCAGCCGATACAGGTCAGCCAGAGTGACGACAAGACGGGAGCTCAGCAGCTGCTGGGCTAAAGCCTCGCCGAGACCGCGAACGTCCATGGCGCCCCGGGAAGCGAAATGAACGAGCCTGGCGAGCATTTGCGCCGGACAGCTGACGTTCTGACACCGTAGAGCCGCCTCGCCTTGAAGCTGAACCACCGGATGACCGCAAGACGGACAGCGTTCCGGCATGATAAACGGGGTCTGAGTCCCGTCCCGGCGCGAGGCGTCCGACTTCACCACCTCCGGGATAATCTCCCCGGCTTTTCGGACGGTAATCCAGTCGCCGACGCGGATGTCCTTGCGGGCAATCTCTCCGCCGTTGTGCAGGCTTGCCCGCGACACGTTGGTTCCCGACAAGACGACCGGCTGAAAGATCGCCACCGGGGTGATGACGCCTGTTCGGCCGACTGAGACGTCGATCGCGTCTAGGTGAACCGTTTTCTCTTCCGGCGGGTACTTGAACGCCACGGCCCACCGAGGCGTCCGCGACGTCGCCGACAAAAGATCCCAGTCGGAAAGCTTGTTCGCCTTGAACACGACGCCGTCGGTTCCATAGGACAGATCGAACCGTCGGTCTCGCCACTCTTCGACGAACTGAGCCGCTTCGGCCGTTCCCCTGCTGACGCGCCAAGCCGGCTGAACGGGAAGGCCGACTGACGCCATCCAGTTCAGGCAGTCGGACTGCGTCTCAAACCCCCGTTCGTGCGGGTTCATCACGTAGTACAGAAAAACCTGCAAATTCCTTTGAGACGTCACGGTCGGGTCAAGCTGGCGCAATGACCCGGCGGCCACATTGCGCGGGTTGGCGAAAAGCGCTTCGCCGGCTTCTTCCCTGCGCCGGTTAAGGGCCTCAAAGCTCGTTTTGTCCATGTAGACTTCGCCGCGCACCTCAAGCAGCCCGGGGACTGAGCCGCGCAGCTTGAGAGGCAGGGAGCGAACGGTCCGCAGGTTGGCGGTTACGTCCTCGCCCACGTGTCCGTCGCCCCGGGTGGCACCGCGGACGAAGACGCCGTCCTGATAGATCAGCGATATAGCCAGCCCGTCGATCTTGAGCTCGCAGCACCATTCCGATTGGGAACCGATTTCCTTTTCCGCGCGAGCCAGCCAGCCCGTCAGCTCTTCGGGGCTGAACACGTCTTCCAAGCTGAGCATCGGAATTTGGTGCGTGACCTTTTCGAAGGCGTCCAGCGCCGTGCCGCCAACCCGCCGGGACGGCGAATCGGGGCGTATCCAGTCAGGGTGCTCCCGCTCGATGGACAAAAGCTCGTTCATGAGCTGGTCCCACTCGAAGTCGCTCAGCACTGGGGCGTCTTTGACGTAGTACAGGTACGAGTTCTCGTTGACGGTCTCAACCAGTTCGTCGTAACGGGCTCGGTCCGACACGCTTCTGCCTCCTCGTTTCGGTAGTTACTTCTGTCCTTCTCCAGCCTGCAGAGGCTTCATCGTCGGGAAGAAAATGACGTCCCGAATGGACTTGGAGTTGGTGAGGAACATGATGACCCGGTCCATGCCGATTCCAAGGCCGCCGGTGGGCGGAAGCCCCTGCTCAAGAGCCTCGACGAAGTCCGCGTCGTACGGGTGCGTCTCGTCCTCCCCTTCGCTCTTCTTTTTCATCTGGTCGATGAACCGGGCTTTCTGGTCGACTGGGTCGTTCAGCTCGCTGTACCCGTTGGCCAGCTCCTTGCCGCAGCAGAACAGCTCGAACCGATGGGTGTAATCCGGGTTCAGCGGGTCCTTCTTCGCCAGCGGGGAAATCTCAACCGGGTGGCCGGTGACAAACGTGGGTTGAATCAGCTGGTCTTCGACAAACTCTTCCATGAACTCGGTTAGAATCTTGAACCGGCTGTCCGTCGGCTTCACTTCTAGGCCGCGGGACGCAGCCTCTTTTCGGGCTTCTTCGTCGGTCAGCGACGAGAAATCAACGCCGGTATGCTCCTTGACCAGCTCGACCATGCTGGCCCGGCGGAACGGCGACTCGAAGTCAAGGCTCGTGCCCTGCCATTCGATTTTCGCCTTACCGTTGGAGGCCACGGCGGCGTTTCGGATCAGCTCTTCGGTCAGGTTCATCATGACCTCATAGTCGCAGTACGGCCAGTACACTTCCATCATGGTGAACTCGGGGTTGTGCATCAGGTCCATGCCTTCGTTGCGGAAGTTCTTTCCAATTTCGTAGACCCGGCCCATCATGCCGACCACGAGACGCTTGTGGAACAGCTCGACGGCGATGCGCAGGTACATGTCCATGTCGAGGGCGTTGTGGTGGGTGATGAACGGCCGGGCGTTGGCACCGCCAGCCAAGTAGGAAAGCACGGGCGTTTCAACCTCGAGCGTGCCGTGACTTTCAAGCGTGGAGCGGAACGACGTGATGATGGCGGCCCGGCGGCGGAACACGTCGCGCACCTCCGGGTTGGCGATCAGGTCGACGTAGCGCTTCCGGTAGCGCACTTCCATATCCGACAATCCGTGCCACTTCTCTGGCAGCGGGCGAAGCGCCTTGCTGAGCAGCTGGAACGACTTGACGGCGACGGTCAGTTCGCCGCGCTTGGTTCGGAAGGGGTGGCCGCAGAGGCCGATGATGTCGCCGGTATCGATCCACTTCTTGAAGAACTCATATTCTTTTTCTCCAAGAGCGTTGAGCTGGAAGTAAATCTGAATGGTTCCCGTCTCGTCCTGCAGGTGGGCAAATGCCAGCTTCCCCTGCCGGCGGATGGTCATCACCCGTCCGGCCATGGAAAGCGCGGCGCTTTCGTCGGCCTGTTCGGGCTCAAGAGCCCCATAGGTCTCGGCGACAGCTTGAGCCGTGTGGGTCACGTTCCACTTTTCGGGCTTGTACGGGTTGTACCCTTCCTCTTCGTTCAGGCGGCGGAGCTTGTCAAGCCTCTGACGGACAATTTCAGTATCAGCCGTCAAGTTCTGCGGCGTTTCTGGCATGTTCTTTTCCCCTTTCACTTTGGCCGAACCACTCGTCCAGCCGAATTTGCATTTCGTTCCAATCGTTGATAGGACCAAGAGTTCGGCGCAGCGCGCCGGCTCCAGCCTGAAACTTGAAAAAGCCGGGGGCAAACCGCTTGACCATTCCCAGCGCCATTTTTGGGCCGTGAAGCCGTTCCAGTTCTCCGGCAAATTCGCAAAAGATTTCGTACCGAGACGCCAACGAGGGCCGCGCTTCCGGACGCCCGCTCAGCAGGTCAAGCGACCGAGGGACGATAAACGGGTCGGCGATAAACCCTCTGGCGAGTAGGACGGCTCCGGCGCCGGCCGAAAGGTAGTCGAGAACGTCCTCTGCGGTAAAAACGTCGCCGGAAGCGAGGATTCTCCCCGGGAAGGCCCGGCACAGCTCTTTGACCGATTTCCGATCCGCCTGCCCTTCGTACCGCTGGCCAGGCGTCCGCCCGTGAACGGCAACGCAGCTCGCGCCGGCTTCAAACAGGATTTGGACAAATTCTTCGGTCGTGATGCCCGATCCGGCAGGTTCTTTTCTCACCTTAGGCCACACAGGGAATCCAAAGCGGCACAGCTCCCGCACCATGCTGGCGGCTTCGTCCGGCCGGTCAAGCAGCGCCGAACCGGCGCCTCGCTTCAGCACCTTGGGCATCGGGCAGGCCATGTTGATTCCCAGCGCGTCGAAAGGCCCGCAGGTCAGGGCGACTTCCGCACCCCGGACAAGCGACTCTGCGTCGCCGGCAAAAAGCTGAGCGACCAGCGGCCGGGTATCGTTCGTCTGATCAAGCACCCGAAGGGTCTGACGGCCGCCGCGAACCAACCCTGTGGCGCTGGCCATTTCAGTGTGGGTCAGCCCCGCGCCGAGCTGTACCGCTAAGCGCCGCACCGCCGCGGTCGTCACGCTGGCCATCGGAGCCAAAAACAGCGGGTTCGCCGCTCTGACGCCGCCGACGGAAATATTTAGGCTATCCGACTCGCGATACACGACAGGCCAATCAGCGTCAGTGCAGGATCGACGCGCTCTATTCGCTCAGAAACCGACGCCACAGTCCCGGCGTGCCCGCCGGTAGCGATGACTTTAAACGAAAGGCCGAGCTCTTTCTCGATTCGCCCCACCATGCCGTCGATCAGAGCGGCCGTCCCCTGGATAACGCCGCTTCGGATGCACTCGGCCGTGCAGCGGCCGACGACTTTTTTCGGCGCGGTCAGGTTGATTTTTGGCAGTTTGCTGGTGTTCCCAAACAGGGCCTCAACGCTCGTCACGAGGCCGGGGCCGATCGTCCCGCCGACGTATCGGGGTCCCGGGAGCACCACGTCGAGCGTAATAGCTGTGCCGAAATCGGCGACGATCACCGGCGCGCCGACCAGCTCGACGGCACCAACCGCGTTGACCAGCCGGTCGGCTCCGACCTCCGACGGAATGTCCAAGTCGACTTGGACGCCTAAGTCCATGTCGTACCGAACCGACGGGCAGTCGAGACCGAAATAGTTTTTCATGGCCTCCTGAAAGCGCGCGTCGAGCCCGGGAACGACGCTGGCAAGGATAGCCGACGTCAAAACAGACTTCTCAAAGCCGGCAAGCCGAAGAAGGCCGTCTATAGCCAATCCTATCTCGTCAGAGGTTCGTCGGGTCGTTACCAGCCGCCACTGGGCCTTTACGTCGCGCCCGTCAAGAACTCCTAATGTGGTCGTCGTGTTGCCCACATCAATGGCAAGAAGCATTTCATCACCTCGAAAAATTTTTTGCCTGTCTCAGACCGCGGAAAGCAAACTTCCTAAGGCAAACGAACCGACAGCGAACGTCAAGCTCCGAAAGCGCGTCAGCCCCATGGGACGGCACAAGACCGCCGCCGCAAGAGCCCAGCAGAGCGCCAGAGGAATACCAGTGGACGGAAGGGCCTGCGGAATCAGGTGAACCCACCCGTCAGAAGCAGCTCCCCACAGGCTCAGCACCTGCTCGCTGGCTTGAGCCAAAAACTCCCAGCCGGTTAAAAGCGACGCGAGACTTAAAAGGACGGTCAGCCCGAAAACCGGCAGAAAAAGCGGCAGCATCAAGTTGATCGGCAAACTGGACCAGAATAAGCCGCCGCTCAACGGCGAGGCTATTGGCGACGTCACGAACCAGACGATGGTCGGCAGGACGATCCAAGACGCAAAGGGCGGAAATTTCCACCCGGCAACGCCAGTGACCATCAGCACGGCCAACCCTGACAGCTGCCAAGAAATGGAAGCAAAGCTTCCGGGCTGCCACAGCAGCAGCGCCAGAAGGGACAGAGCCGCCGAGTTCAGCGAAGCTCCCGGTCGACCGGACAGAAACCCAATGAGGGCACCCTGCGCCATGACCGCGGCCCGGACGGCGCTGACAGACCAACCGCTCAGGGCGACATACAGCCACAGGACGGCCGACGTTCCAATCGCTCCCCGAAGGCCCCGCCCCAGAATCAGGGACGCCAGAGCGGCGACGATGCCCACATGCCAGCCGGAAACGGCAAGCATATGAAGCAATCCCCAGCTGCGGAACCTCTCGCTGGTCGAACCCTCCCGATCGCCCAAGAGGACGGCACCGAGCACTCCGCCGGTCAGCGGCGGCAGCGCGCCGATCTGCTTTTGCAGAAAGCGTCTGGCCGCTGCGATCAGCCCGGGCTCTTCGCCGAGGTAGGCAGCTGAGCTGGCTTTAATTCGTCCGACAGCTCCCAACGAGAGCCAGAAAAGCCGCTCCTGTCGGTCGGACGGCTCGTCAGTCAAAGGCCCAAAGTCTCCAATGACGTGATAGGTTCCCCCGTCGGGGCGAAGTTCAATCGGCCCGCTGACGCCCCAGAGTCTGCCCGCGCCGTCCCTCACGAGGGACGAGCTTCTGAACTGGCGACAGACAGTCACGGTCCCGTCAAACCGGCCTGCGGCAACAGGCTGAAAGCTAACCCCGGACAGGCACCACGCGCAGGATATTGCAGCGAGAAATGCCACAAGTGAGCCGATCAGCCGTTCTGGGGCTTCCCATACGGGCTGAAGGATGAGCAAAAATCCGGCGGCAATCAGCAGCGCGGCAATTCCAGCAAAAATTGGCGACATGCCAGCCTGCCACAGCTTGAGAGACAGCCAGACTGGAGCGAGAAGCCACAGCGCCGGGGCTCCTCCCAACGAAGACGAGCGGTCCATATTAAAACGACAAAAACGGCTGAAGTTTTGCCAGTTTTGCCGCTCCGATACCGTTCACCTGCAGAAGGTCCTTGGGCTGGCGGAACGGGCCGCGTTTTTGCCGCCACTCGACGATTCGCCGAGCCAGCACGGGGCCGATGCCGGGTAGTCGGACCAAATCCGATTCGCCCGCTTGGTTGACGTTCACCAGCTTTGACCCCGAATCAGACGTCAGAGCAGAACCGGGAAGCCCTGTGGAGCTCCCGCCGCCCGACTTTGGCACATGAAGGTGTCCGCCGTCGACGGCCTTAGCAGCCAAGTTGACGGCCGTTCGGTCCGCGTCTGGCGTCAAGCCGCCCGCGGCGTCAACTATGTCGCCCCACCGAGCGCCGGCTAAAAAGGGGTAAACGCCCTCTTTTCGCACTTCGCCGGTCAGGTAGGCAAAACCGCCCGCCTCAGGCGCGGGGGTCTCGCTCCCGACCAGAGGCAGCGGATCAAGCAGGACAGGGCCAGCAGTTGCCGTAGGCTGCCCCTTTGGCCAACGGCCGGTGTACCGGGTCACGAGGACTCCAGCCGCTGCCAAACAAAGGGCTGCGACGAAAACGAGCAGGGCGCCTCGACCTCGCTTGTTCGTCTTCCTCACCTCCGTCAGCGCAGCACAGTTCCCTTGAGACACCAGCTCTCGGCCGAATCGATTTTGGCAGTGACAAACTGACCGAAACTCGCGCCTGCGCCTTTTAGCAGTACGACCTTATCGGTCGCCGTGCGGGCTTCCATGTAGTCGCCTTTCGGAGCCGGGCCGTCGACGAGCACCTTATACGTCCGCCCGACCAGTGACTGGTTGATCTGCCGGGCGATGGACGTCTGCAGGTCGTTCACCTCGTTCAGACGCCGTTCCTTCACGGCCGCGGGAATTTGGTTTTTCATCTTGGCCGCCGGCGTACCCTGCCGGGGCGAGTACGCCGCCGTGTGCACCATGTCGAACCGGAAGCGCTCCAACGCAGCCAAGGAACACTGAAATTCCTCTTCGGTCTCGCCGGGGAATCCCACGATCAGGTCAGACGTGAGACCGACTTCGGGCAGGCCGTCCCGTATCAGCTTCATCGTGTCCGCGTACTCCTCCAACGAGTACCGCCGGTTCATGGCGCGCAGAACCCGCTCGCTGCCCGCCTGTATCGGCAGGTTGATGGACGGACAGATGTTAGAATGCCTGACCATCGTCTCAACGACGTCGACGGTAAAGTCGGTCGGGTACGACGTCATAAACCGGAGCCACTCCACGCCGGGCTCGCGGGCGACGAGCTCCAGCAAGTCGGCAAACCTCATGCCGCCCGGACAGTCTAGCCCCCACGTGTCGACGTTCTGCCCCAGCAGGGTAATTTCCTTGGCCCCGCCAGCCACCAGAGAGCGGACTTCTGCAAGGATTTCTTCCGCCGGGCGGGACGCGAATCGGCCGCGGACGTACGGAACGATGCAGTAGGTGCAGAAGTTGTCACAGCCGTGGGAAATCGTCACCGACGCCTTCCACTGGAACGACCGAACTGACGGCGGAACGTCCAGTTCGCGGACCGCTCTCGGGTCGTCGTCAAGCAGCGTGTGCCGATTGCCGTTGTCGAGCGCGTCGCTCAGCGCGGCAGGCAAGTCGCCGATGTGCCGAGGACCCGAGACGACCCGCACCCAAGGGAAACGGCCGGCCATTTCAGTTCCCACGTTCTGAGCGATACAGCTCGTCACCGCCACAGCCGGTTTTCCTTCGGCCTGCCAGCGCTCTGCATATCGGCCCAGCTCACTCCATACCTTGTGTTCCGCTTTGTCCCTGATACTGCAGGCGACAAAGATCACCGCGTCGGCAGTTTCCTCGTCGGTCTCGTGCCACCCGAGAGCCGTCAGGGCAGTCTGTATCTTGCTGGCGTCATATTGATTCATCTGACAGCCGTACACCTTCATTGCAAACCCATACACGCGCACCACTCCATCACAGGGGTTCGACGCAGCCGGAGAACGGACTGCGACAGATTATCTTATCACGTTTACGCTGCTCATGCCCGCCCTGCCGCGATGAAAGCATAAAAAAAGAACTCCCGACCGAGCGGGAGCTCCTTCGATTTTACTTCAAACAGACGCGCGTCTCGAAAGCCGGCGTGCAGCGAACGGTGCTGCAGACCGTGCAGGTCTTCTCGGCTTCGGCGACCAGCTCGTCGATGACCTGTTTGGGCGCGCTCGACGACAGGCTGACAGTCATAATAACTTTCTCAAGAGCTCGGGTCTTCGCGCCGTCGCTCCGCTCGCCGCGGGCCGTCACGGCCAAGTCGGTCATCTCGATTTTCTGAACTCGCGCCAACGTGCGAATCGTCATGGCGACACAACCAGCCATCGCCGCCATGAGCAGATCAACCGGACACATGTCAAACGCCGGGTCATCAGTCACCTTCGAGCCCAAGACAAACTTGCTTCCCTCTGAGCAGTAGGCGACGTTGGTGCCGTCGATGCATGACGCAGTTGCTTCAAACGTTCTCATTCCCATACGAGTCAGTTCCCCTTTCTTTATTTAAGCGTTACGCGCTGCTTGCAGGGCACAGCCCGCGGAGCAGACAATCGCCGCACAGCGGCCCACGGGCTTTGCAGACCCTTCGGCCGTGGGTGATGATGTTCAGGTGAGCGCCCGCCTTGCGGCTATCAGGCACAAGGCCTTCCATCATCTCCTGAATGGCCGCCGGAGACGCCTTCTCCGGCGCCCAGCCCATCCGACGGCAGAACCGCGCCACGTGGGTGTCCACAGGAAAGGCCGGGAAGCCTAAGTCAAAGACCATCACGCAGGCCGCCGTTTTAACGCCAACCCCCTTGATGGACGTCATAAAGTTCCACGCCTCAGCGGGCTTCTTTTTTCGCAGGAGCCCAAGGGAGTATTGGCCGGTCAGGTCCTTGGCTGCCCCCAAGACCCGGATGATCGTAGCCGATTTGGAGTCGCAGAGCCCGGCCGGACGAATCAGTGAGATCAGCTCGGCCTGACTGAGAGCGGCGGCGTCAGCCCATGTCGGACAGGCCGCCTTGAGCCGATCGAACGCCATGTCCCGGTTCCTATCGTTGGTGTTTTGCGACAGCACGATGAGGATCAGACCGTCCAGCGGCTCGTCGAAGCTCGTGACGTCCGGATTGCTTTCCTGTCCCCATTGGGCTTCCAATAGGTCCAGCACAGCCGTCACCGGCGGCACTGGCCGCTTCAGCTCCTTTGGAGACTGAGAGACGGTCATTCGGCTCATTCAGCGCGCCCCCGACGCGCGTTCTTCGTCCCTTTTTTCTTCGCTGCAGGATGCGAGCTTCCGCCGGCCAGCTTCAACGCCTGTTTATGCCACTCTTTGAGCCGAGCAAAGACTCGGCCGTGAACCGACGAGGCTGGATAATTCCCCCGGCTGTCAGGCGAGCCGGCCGGCACTCCTGTCAGGAGCTCAATTCCCTCGTCAATGGTTTGGACAGTCCACACGTGGAAAATCCCCTTTGAAATGGCGTCGGCGACGCGATGGCTTAACATCAAGTGCTGTTCGTTCTGCCACGGAATCATCACGCCTTGACTGCCTGTCAGTCCTTTGGCCTGACAGTAGTCGAAAAACCCTTCGATTTTCTCGTTCACGCCGCCGATGGGCTGAACGTTGCCCAGCTGGTCAACCGAGCCGGTGACAGCCACTTCCTGACGAATCGGCAGGTCAGCCAACGAAGAAAGCAGGCAATACAGCTCGGTGGACGAGGCGCTATCGCCGTCAATGCCGCCGTACTGCTGTTCAAACGCAATTCGGGCTGTGAAGTTGATGGGCATTTTTTGGGCGTAGATGCGGCCGAAGTAGCTGGAAAGGGTGAGCACCCCTTTATTGTGAATTGGCCCTGCCATGTTAGTTTCCCGCTCGATGTTGACCACGCCCCCAGGACCCATGAAGGTGTTGGCGGTGATCCGACTGGGGTGTCCGAACGCGACGTCGGCAAAGCTGACGACCGCAAGGCCGTTGATCTGCCCAACCGCCTCGCCGGTTGTGTCGATTCGGACCAAATTTTCCATGAACCCGCCGCGGATTTTCTCCTCCAACAGGGCGGAACGGCGGCGTTTTTCGTCAAAGGCATGGATAACCTGGCGACGATAAACTTTTTTGCTGCCGGCCTTTTTCGCCCAGGCCGACGACTCGACTACCAGCTCGAACAGTTTGTTGAACTGCAGTGAAAGTTTATTCTGATCGCCAGAAAGACGGGCCGCGTAGTCCACCAGCTCTTCAAGACCGCTGCGGTCGAACGGCAGGAGACCGGACTCGCGTGCTTTAATCACGATCAGCCGCGCCACGTCCGCTTCGCTTTGCTCCGTCCGGTCAATTTCGTAATCAAACTCGGCGACGAGCTTGAACAGCTTTTGGAACTCCGGGTCGTACTCCTGCAAAAGGTAATACAGTTCATGATTGCCGATCAGGACGACGCGAAGCTTTATCGGGATAGCCTCAGGACGGGGCGAAGCTACCGGCGCGGCGCTGTACTGTTCGCCGAGACTTTCGATCGGCAACTTGCCGGAACGAAGCACTCGCTTCAAAAGGTCGTAGGACATGAAGTTGCGCAGTAGCTGTTCGGCTTCGAGAACGAGGAATCCTCCATTGGCCCGGTGAATGGCGCCGGCGACGATATGCGTGAAGTCGGTGTTGTAGTACCCTTGGCGCAGCTCGTATTCCAGCTTGCCCGCCAGGTTGTAGTACGTGGGATTGGTCTCCCACACCACCGGCGCGCCGTCGTTCTTTTCGTGGCTCACCAACACGTTGATTTTGTAAATGGAAAAGTCCACGTCTGCGCTGTCGTCCCGCGCGGCCGCCACAAACGCGCCAAAATTCGAGACCACGTTGGCCTTCATCGTCTCCAACCACGCGGCCAGACGCGGGCAATGAGGAAATTTTTCGAGAAGCTCATCAAAATACGGCGTGATGGCCCCTCGGCAGATGTCCTCCTCCATGCTGGTGATGGATGACTTGAGCTGACGCTCTTTTTCACGGATACGCCGCAGGGCCTGAAGCGTACGGGACGTGATGGCGTCGGAAATATCCTTCAGCCGTTTTTTCTCGCTTTCAGGAAGTTTTTCGTATTCGTCGCTGGAGATCTCCTCTTTTTTCTCGGCGCCCGTCTCGTCGGTCGTCTTTTTGAGCGGCACGTTGACGAACCCTTGGGGCGTTCGCTTCACGGCGAAGCCTCGCTTTTCCGCCTCGTCGCTGATAGCGCTCATCGTCTTGGCGATATTCTCCTGAAACGCGTTGATCTTCTGGGCCTTCGCTTCCTCGTACGTTGCCCGCTCAAAAGCGTTGGCGATAGCCGTCTTGACCTCTTCGAGCATGGCGGCGCACTCGCTTTCCAGCAGACGCCCCTGCCCGCTGGGCAGGCTGATAGCCACAGGGACGGAAGGATCCTCGAAGTTATAAACGTATACCCAGTCCTGAGGCGTTTCCATCGCGGCAGCACGCTCTTTAAGACTCGACAGGACATAGCTGGTTCGGCCTGTCCCCGGAAGGCCGACGACAAACGCGTTATAGCCTGTAGCCGCCACTCCCATTCCGAATTCCATAGCGTCCACCGCCCGGGATTGACCGATGAAAGGAGCCGACTCTCCTCGGGCAGGCAGAGCCATGTTTGACAGGCTGCAACGCCGCCTCACCTGACTTGATGACAGCTCCTGAACAGCCGCTTTCTTCATTTTCTTCCCCTCTTTCATCGCGTATTGTTTTACTCGGTGGTCCTATCGATAATGCCGCCGCCGACGACCAGCTCGCCATCGTAGACAACGGCCGACTGGCCGGGAGCGGACGCGCCCGATGGAGCGTCCAACAGGACGGTCCAAAGGCCTTCACCCGTTTGACGCAGCCTGCAAGGCTTAGGTTGAGAACGGTAACGAGTCTGCACGAGGTAGCCTTGAGTCTCATCGGGAAGAACGTGCCAGACCGGCTCTTTCAGGATGATGCTCCGCTCGCGCCGCTCAACGTGTGACAAAATCAACAGGCGCTCGTCGAGGCGTTTCTCCGTCACGTACCAAGGCCCGCCGCCCAGCCCAAGCCCCTTTCTCTGACCAACCGTGTAGTGAGCCAGCCCCCGGTGACGCCCGAGCACCTGACCTGAGTCGCTCACCATTTGACCGGACTGAATTGCCTCCCCTGTCACGTGAGACGCGAGAAAGGCGTCCAAGCCAAGCGAGCCCAGAAAGCAGATGTCCTGACTGTCGCCGTCGCCGAATGAACCGCCGAGGGCTTCTCTGGCTAGGTGACGAACCTGCTCTTTCTCGCTGTTTTCCAGCGGGAAAATCAGCCGCTCCAAGTACGCCTGCGGCAGCCGGTACAGCATGTAGCTTTGGTCTTTCGCCGAGGCTCCGCGGGCCAGACGGCACAGGCCGTCCTTTTGAAGGATTTTAGCGTAGTGGCCGGTCGCTACGGCTCCGATTTGCCGCCGGTCCGCTTCCTCGAACAACAGCCGAACCTTCAGGAACTGGTTGCAAATCACGCAGGGATTCGGCGTCCGTCCGGCCGTCAGCTCCTGCAGGAACGGCTCGATGACCCGCTGACGAAATAACTCCCGACAGTCAACCGTTTCTACCGTCAGGCCTGTCACTTCCTCAAATCGGGCAATGCGCTGTACGTCCCGTTCGTCGGCCTGATCTTTCATCTTCAAAAAAACGGGCGCGACTTGGTATCCCAAGTCCCGCAGCTTGAGGCAGGAACAGATGCTGTCGACGCCGCCCGAGACGCCGACCAAAACGGACTCAGACATCCTGAAGGCCCTCTTGGCCTGTGTCACTCTGTGCCGTCAGAGGATGAGCGGAGCACCAGTCGTTCACAGCTTTCAGCTTTTCGGCGCAGTGGGCCAAAGAATACCCGTCAATTGAGAGTGCCCTTTCCCCGGTCGAGCCGTCGACTGCTCCAGCTTTAAGGAGTTTCTCAAGCCCCAGTTGGAGCTCGTCAGGCGACAAGGCTCCGCGGGACTCGACCAGCCCGGCTAAGGCCCAAGCCCCCCACTCTGACACGTCGGCGGCCAAAGGAATATCGGCGACGCCCTCAGCCAAATAGGGCGAAAAATCGGGTTTCAGGGCGGACATCTCCGCCCGCCAGTTCCCCATGCCTGCCTCGTTGCCGCCGTCGCCAACCGCAACTGATTTCACAGGAGAGACGGCATAGGGGCTCAGCAGACCGTCAAACCAGACCGTCCCAGGCGGAAGCGGATAGCCTCTCATCGATCTGGCCGTCCCGTCCGGCGTCCGGCCGGGACGCTCACAGAAGACGATCGCGTCAATATTTTTTTCTAAAACGTCGTCCAAGGAAGAACAGACCTGACAGCGCAGGCCTAAAAAATCGGCCGCGGCCTTCACAACCGGCGCGCAGAGGCCGTCTGTTGTCAAAAACGCGTCAACTCCACGACGTTTCAGAGACCTGACAAGGGCTGCGCTGCCAAGCGGCCCGTCCGTTTCCGCGGCGGCCGCGTCTGGGATAAAGTACCCGGTGACGACGGCAACGCGCCGACAGGAGCGAAGGAACGCCGCTGCCTGAAGATATGCCGCGTCTGTGGCAAACGCCGAAAGCCCTCTTGACCGATTGGAAGCGATCAGGTCTACTAAACGGAGGTCAGATGCTGAGACGCTCCACAAGCTCCATCAGCTCCTCTTTCAGTCCCCGCCGGTCTTCCCACGTCTGAGGAAGGGGAACTTCCCGCGGGACGCCGCACTCTAAAGACGCCATGACGCCGGAGGAACCAGCCAAAAGCCGGTCAACGGCAAACGCGCCTAGGCGGGTCGCCAAGGCCGCGTCGTACGCGCTGGGAGAACCGCCGCGCTGAATGTACCCCAAAACGGTCACTCGGGCGTCGTACCCGCCGCACTCGGCCAAACGAAGTTTGAGGTCATGGCCGCTGATCGCTCCTTCGGCGACCACAACGAGCGAATAGCTTTTCCCACTGGCTCGGCTCCGCCGCAGGCCGTCGCACAGCTTTTGAATATCGAACGGGCGCTCAGGGACAAGAACGCACTCTGCGCCGCCCGACAGGGCGGTGTGCAGCGCAATGTACCCGCAGTTGCGTCCCATGACTTCGATGATGAAAAGCCGGTCATGGCTCGACGCGGTGTCGCGGAGCCGCCGCATAGCTTCAAGCGCGGTGTTGAGGGCCGTGTCGCATCCGATCGTCATGTCGCAGTGAGCCACGTCATTGTCAATTGTTGCCGGAATGCCAACCACCGGCACGCCAAGTTTATGCAGTTCCCACGCGCCTCGGAATGACCCGTCGCCGCCGATGACCACCAACCCATCGACGCCGCAGGCCGTGAGCTGATGAAGTGCTCGTGTACGCCCCTCCTCAGTTTTGAACCGCTCGCTCCGAGCCGTCCGAAGGATCGTGCCGCCTCGGTGAATGATGGCGCCGACGCTTCGCGCGTCCAGCGGAACGCACTTTCCGTCCATCAGGCCTTCGTATCCCTGTTCAAAGCCCATAACATCCAGACCATGCCACACCGCGTTCCTGACGACAGAGCGAATAGCAGCGTTCATTCCCGGGGCATCGCCGCCGGACGTCAACAGGCCGATTCGTTTCATTCTTCGACGATCCTTTCGCGTGAAAGTTTTAGCTCAATTAAGGATAACCTGACCGACGCGGGCTGTCTATCGTTGGATCGCTGACCGACAATAAAAAATCCGCGTCACTAAAGGACGCGGACTTTGCGGCACTACTTGTTGCCCTGCAAGACGTTAATTCGGTCGTTAACCGTTTTCTTTTCTGCCTGAACGTCATTCAGCTCTTTCTGCAGGGTTGATTCTCTCTCGTTCAGGTTCGTCAGTCGCTTGAGCAGCCGGTCGATTTCCAGTTTGGCGCCGGCAGCCCCCTGAAGCATCTTGTCAGGCTGGTCGTCGCTCACGTCCCAAGCAAAGTGAATATTCTTGGAGAACACGACCGGCGAAATTCCGCTGCCGTTCAGAGTCAGGGTGATCTGTTTCGTCTTGTCGGTCAAGAACGGCTTGCCCTTCGCGTTTTCTCTCGGGAAGTAGACGAACCCGTCAATTTGATCTGTGATTTTAAAGTTGAATTTTTTCTCGTAGTCTGCCGGAGAAATGTGATTTTTGCCGACAATCAAGTCCACCAAGGAGCCGAAAGGCGACATCCGAAGCGCCGGCCCCGACGTGATGAACTTGAGATGAATTGGAATGTACTCGTCAAGCTTCAGCTGCCGCAGAAGCGTGTAGCGGAACTGGTCCGCCTCATCTTCTGTCCAGAGGTTTTTCTCCGCGTTCTCCCGAACCTGACGGTCCACCTCGGCGGCTCCGTAATAGGTGGCAATGATTGTTAGCTCGCCGCCAAACTTGTCCCTAAACTTCTGGGTCTGCTGCCACTCAGCAGCCTGAGCGATCGGAGCAGAAACAAGAGAACAGACAACTGCGAAGATCGCGGCGCTTTTTAAATTCACGTGAATCACTCCTCTCAAAAATCCTTGCCTATTGTACCAAAATGACCTCGGAGGGAAAAAGGGATTTTCAGCTGTCAAACCAACCAGCCGAGTGGCCTCTTTCGTACCATTTGGCAAACTTCAAGAAACGCATGTGGCCGATCCGAACGCTGTGGATAAAGCCCCACCAGCCGAGGAGAAAAAACCGATCCAAAAAGTAAACCCGAAGGAAATTGCCGGACAGCGCGCCGACCATACGCCACGGGCTGTAATGAACTCCCTTTCGTTCGCATTCGTTCACCCGGCGGTCGGTCGCCAAATTGTACTTTCCCACCGTGTGGGAAATGGACAGCTGGGAATAGTGAGCCACCAAACCGTGCAGGACTCGGCTCGTCGCGTCGGGAACAAGAGGATCTACGTCGTCGTGCCCAATTCGCCCGGCCATGGTGAATTTCCGCCGGTTGTAGAGACGAATCAGCTTGTAATGCTTAACCCAGCGGTTGGGCCGAGTGCCGGGAAACACGTCGCAGATCCGCAGTTTGTACCCGTCGCAGTCCGGGTGTTCTTTGATCTTCCGGATCTCCTGCTGAAGTTCCGGCGTCAGCACCTCATCGGCATCCAAGCGAAGCAACCAATCGTTAGAACACTGATCTTGGCCGAATTTCACCTGATCTCCAACGTCTTTCCACGGATGATAAATGACCCGAGCGCCGAACTGCTCTGCAATTTCGACGGTCCGATCAGTGCTGCCCGAATCAATCAGAACGATCTCATCGGCAAGAGGCGCTACAGCCTGAAGGGTTCTCGGCAAGCGCCGCTCTTCGTTCTGCGCGAGAATAAAAAGAGAAAGTTTAACGGTCATGTTTCCCAACTCTTTCCTCGTCCTTTGCCTCGTCTGCCAAACAATGGCATACAAATAAGATCATTTCGGATGCCCTATGCGAGTCTCCAGTGGGCACCTGAACGATGGCGTCACACATGCCTCCGAGAAGCCACTGATCCGCACCTGTGACACAAAAAGCTACCATACCCAGTTCCCGTGAAGCGACTGTCAGTTCAGTCAAGCGGGGTGACGGCCGGCTGGCAGCCAAAAGAACGAGCACGTCGCCTTGGGACGCCTCAGCTGCCAGCTCATCTCTTGCAAGAATCTCGTCAGAGGTCGATATCAGGCAAAACGGCGAAACGTTGGGCACGGAAGTACCAAGCAACGATTCCTCCCAGTGGGATTTGACCAATCGGGCCAACGGCTGATCCTTTCGTTCCCCGGCCAGAAATATTCTCCGTCCGGAGGCAAGAGCGTCCGACAGGATACGCGCCGCCTTGGCTATCTGCCCGTCGGCCCCCTGAAGGCTGACTAACAAGTTCACGCTTTCTGTGAGCACTTCGAGGAACTTTGACACCGCCTCCACATCCCTTCCCGCTGGTCTTTTTGCGTCTTAGAATCTAACTTCAAGATACTATTGAGCGGTAAAACGAGCTGACGTCGTCGGTCATCTGCTCCACCGTGCGAAATGACTTTTCGCTGAAAAGCGATATTTTGCCGGCTCCTTTAAAATAGTCCTCAAGAGCTTGGCGCCAAGCCTCGCAGTTTCCGGCCGGCACGAGATACCCTTCCGGCCGGCTCAGCTCGCGAAACGCCGGGATATCCGATGCAAGAATCGGCGTCCCCAGTCGAGCTGCCAAGGCAACTGACAGGCCCATGCCCTCTGAAAGGGATGGCGCGACGAGCAGATCACAGAGGGACAGCAGCCGTTCAGTATCGTTCCGAAACCCTAAAAAAGACACCCGGCCGTCGAGGTTTAGCCGCCGAACGAGGTCTTTCAGGGCGCTTGACTGAGGGCCTTCGCCAGCCACATCAAGCTTCCAGTCGTATTGGCTGAGTCCGGCCAGGCCCTCCAGAAGCGTTTCAAGGCCCTTGAGCTTGGTCAGCCGGCCGAGAAAAAGCAAATTCCTTCGACGATCCCGGTTTTTCCACTCCCAAGAACCGGAGACGTCAATGCCATTGTAAATGACAGCGACTCGTTTCGGGAGACGTCCTTCCATCCAGCTGGCCATAGCCTGAGAAACGCAAATGGCACCGCCAGCTCGCCGGTAAGGCCACAGACCGGCGTTTTTGCTGTACGCCGCGTGAACCGTAGCAACCCACGGGAGGCCGCTCATCTTTGAGGCGAAATAGGCGACCCACGCGGGAACGCGGGAATGGGCGTGAAAGAGCTGCCAGCCAGCCGTCTTGGCCTGCTTGGCAAGAGACGCGGCGCACCGTAGCCCGACGGCGATGTTTTTCCGGTGAATCGGCAGATGAATCGCGCTGATTTCGGGCCGAAGGCGCCGTTCCAACCGGCCGCCGTTGGAGCAAACGGCCACGCTCATTCCGTCCTGAACCTGCCGGTTGGCCAAAGCCACGACGTGGTCTTCAACGCCGCCGGATTCAAGTTCAGGCAGCAGGTGAACTACGCTGAGGGGAGCCATCGGGAAAGCACCCAAGCGGCGGCCTTTTTTGCCTCGTTAAAATCGACGCCCCCAGCCGGCCGAAGCGACTCATCTGCCAGTGTTTGGCCGCAGATTTCCTCCGGGTAAAGGACCCGAAGGAACCCCTGCGCCGCAAAATCGTCGATCATCCGACGAAAGCGGGGCGCACCCCAGAGCTTCTCTGTCGGGTAAAGACCGATACAGCTGAGCATCTCGGCAAACCGTTGGAGAACGCTTCCAGGGCCGTGACGGTGCTCGACCGGCACGACTGCCAACGGGACGCCGGCGGTCACGCATTCCGAAATCATCGACACCGAGTCCTCGGTGCAGAACATCTTGTCGCAGAAGCCGAGCATCCCCGGCACAGGGTTACGCTCGTCGGCTGACGCCAAAAGAAGCATTCTCACCCGCGGTTCTGCTTCGCACTGGTCCTTAATCGCCGACTCTGCCAGCTCGGAAGTGCGGCGCGACGTGGTCACGTAAAGGTCAACGTCGGCGCGGCGGGCTGCATCAAACAGCTGAGGGAAAAACTTTTCAGCCCACCGGGGTGTGACCTGATAATTTCTGTCGTCGCCGCCGACAAGAACTCCCCACGCGCGCTGACGGCTCAATGGAGAGGACAGCAGCAGCGTTTGGGCCTGCTTGACCAAATCTTCCTTATTGATGAGATTTGGCGCGCCAAGGGTGACAAACACGTTATCACCCCGGGCCGAGTCGTGACGCGGGACGATTGCCATGTCAAAAGGTTCGGTTCCCAATGCAGACGGGGTCATGACGACGCAGCTTTTGCCGGCAAGGGCCTTGGAAAGCGCCAAGCAATAGGGCGCGGCGCCGCTGCCGGCGGATAGAAAAAGCGGCGGCGTCTCGCTTTCAGCGGTAACGGTTCGGACTTGCTCCAGCAGCCCGCTTCCTTGGGCCTCCCGAAGCCAGTTCTCTGCTTCTTTCTGTGTTGCCTTCGGGAGAACTCTGCTGGCGACCTTGAGGCAGGAAAAACGCTGTTTCCCGGACAAGGTCGGAACGGGGAGCTCGCGGGCGTCAATCTGCCCATGAAGCGCACCGATCGCCAAGGCAATGCCTCGGGTCTGGGACAAATGCCCGCGGACGCCGTCACTCAGGACAAATAAATTCGGCCCGGTCATTCGTTCTGCCCCGGAATAAACTCCAACGCCAAGCGACGGCGAACTTCCCCGGTTGAAAGGCCTTTTTCGGCAGCGAGGCGTTTCACGTCCTCAAACTCAAAGCTCCACCGCAGCAGCTCGTCGCCCCAGTACGCCCTTTTGACGCCCACCGGCCCGAGAGAACTTTGAAAAGTTTCACACCCCCGACGGAGCGTCATTCGGTTTTCAAGCCGCCAACGAACGCCAAGCGTGTTGATCTCCTGCAGGATGATCTCTCCAAGCCTCTGCCGGTCAGATGGACGGGCCACGCAGGTGAGCCTGATTCCAGGGCGGCCTTTTTTCATCAGGAGCTGAGTCAAGAAGACGTCCAGCGCGCCGGCGGCGAAAAGCTTTTCGACAACCGGCGGCCAGTCCTGAGGGTTCAGGTCGTCCAAGTTCGTCTCTAAGACAGCAACCTGCCCGGTTGTATAGAGTTCGTGAGCCGAATTGCCGGCATCTTCCTCAATAAGCACCGCCCGCAGGTAATTCGGATCGCCGGGTTCGGCGTCGCCGTGACCGATCCCTTCGGCGACGATTTTGCCAGCTGGCAAGGGGCCGTAAGAGTCAACCAGAACGCGCAGAATCAACGCGCCGGTGGGCGTTGTCCGCTCGCAGGGAATTCCGGCGCTGTACACTGGCAGCCCCTGAACGAGCTTCGCCGTGGCCGGAGCGGGGACCGGCATCCGGCCGTGGGCGCAGCAGACCGTCCCGCTTCCAAGATTGACAGGAGCGGAAACAATTTTATCGACGTTCAGCAGCTCAACCGCCAGAAAGGAGCCAACCACGTCGGCGATCGAGTCCCAAGCCCCGACCTCGTGAAAGTGAACTTCCTCCGGCAGCTTGCCGTGAACGGCCCCTTCGGCCTGCGCCAATAGTTCAAACGCCCGAATTGACCGATCTTTGACGCGGGAAGGCAGAGACGCGTCGGAAATCATCCGGCGTATTTCATTTAGCCCCCGATGGACGTGTCCGTGTTCATGCCCATGTCCGTGTTCATGTCCGTGTTCGGGCGAAGTGCAACGAGAAGGAGCCTCCCCGGCACGGGCGGGTTCGACGCCGCCATGGTCATGGTGGTGATCCCCCTCATGGTCATGACTGTGGTCATGGTGGTCATGAGCATGATCATGTTCGTAACCGTGCTCGCTGTCACCTTCGTGGCGATGCTCACACTCGCGGCCTCCAGCTGACTTGCCGTCGTGATGATGGTCCTCATGCCCGCCGCAGGTCACGTGGACGTCGACGCCGCTGATTCCACCCTTGACCGTTTGAGGAGCTTCGACGCGCAAATCGGGGATCCCGAGGCTTGAAATTCCCTCCTGAATGGCCTGTCGGTCAGCGCCCAAATCGATCATGGCGCCGAGGAACATATCACCGGCGATACCGGCAAACGGATCTAAGTAGAGCGTTCTCACCTTTCAGCCCTCCTATGGCAAGGATTACCGGCTGTTCAACAGCTGGCGGGCCCGTTCCAGATCTTCCAAGACGTCGATTCCGATCGTCGGCCCGGCCAGAGTATCCACTGCAACGGCAATTTGGTAGCCGTGCTCCAGAGCGCGAAGCTGCTCAAGGCTTTCGGCCTCAGAAAGAGGCGTCGGCTCAAGCGCGGCGTAGACGGGCAGGAAATCGGTTTTGTAAGCGTAAAGCCCCAAGTGGTGCAGCAGGACGCCTGCTTTTACCCGCTGGTAAGGAATAGGACTGCGGCTAAAGTACAGCGCACAGCTTCTCCGGTCAAGGACGACCTTGACGACGTTCGGGTCCTCCAGCTCGCCGTCTCTGATGGGCACGGCCAACGTTGCCATCGGAGCGTCAGACGTGATGATCGTCTCGGCCAGCAGGTCGATAAGCCTCGGTTCGATGGTCGGCTCGTCCCCTTGAACGTTGAGCACCGCGGCGCAGTCGGTTCCGCGGGCTGCCTCGGCGACCCGGCAGGTCCCGTTCGGGTGGTCCGGTGACGTGATGACCGCCTCACCGCCGAAACTTTTGACCGCCTTCACGATTCGCTCGTCGTCGGTTGCCACAACTACCCGACTGAGTGAGGACGCCTGAAGACACCGCTCATACACGTGCTGAATCACCGGCTTGCCGTTCAGGTCAAGCAGGGGTTTCCCGGGCAGGCGGGTGGACCCCCACCTAGCTGGAATCACGCAGAGGAGCTTTTTCATAGCCGGTATTCGCGAGCTTTTTTGCGCAGCAGAGTGACGTCGATCGGTCGAATTTCGTCCACAATCCACCGTCTCATCGCTTTGCCTTCCGGCGTCTCCTGCTTGTAGCTCATAAAGTCAAGCGTGACGCCGAGCCGGTCTGCCAGCTTAAGCGCCATCACAGGCCACAGCTCGCCGACGTCGCCGATGAGAGGAAGGCTCCCCTCGTGCCGGGCGAACGCCGACATTTCCATGCGGAACGGAATCCCGGAGATCTTCGTCTTCGGGAGCCCCAGAGCAATGGCCTCCTGCATTTGAGCCTGAAAGTCGTGAGCCCGCCGCAGGTTCTCGTCCAAGTCGAGGCGAATCAGCGTTTTGCCGCGCATGTGGTAGGTGTGTAGGCCTTTCCACCACGCCCAAATACCATGGCCGGTGTATTTTTCAAACGGGCCGTCGTGAAGCTCCTGCGAGAGGGCGATGGCCGACTCGATGATGACGTCAGCGTCTTCGAGCATACGGGCCAGCCGCTGAGACCGCTGGGAGATGGAAATGCTGTCGCCGATTTCCATGCCGATGTTGCCGCCGCCGACCATCTGAGGGATAGAAACGATAACAGGCAAACCGTGAAGCGCTCCGGCGCCAATCATCGTGCGGGGGTCAGCGGCCCAGCCGGCCACTTCTTCAAACGGGAGACCGTAGGTCCGAGCAATCGCGCCGATTTCAGCGGCGAGAGTCTCGTTCCAATATCCCATCGGGTAAGCCATGTTGCCGGCAGCTTTGATGACCAGATGTCCTTCTGCTGCCTCTTCTCTGGCAAGAAGGGCCTCGTCCAGGACAACCTCGCGCCGAAGCGCGGCCCGCTGTTCCGCCGTCTGACAGGTAAACTCGAAAACCTCTCCTCGAGGCATGTCCTCAGGGGTAAAGCCCAGCGCGTCCGATGAGCACATCTTCACCTCGTCCAGCGCCCCGGCCATTTCGTGACCGATGACGGCCGAGCTGGTCGTCACGCCGTCGATCAGCCCCTTGTTCATCAGTTCAGCAATGAGGGTCGTAACGCCTTCGTGAATGTTCGGCCCGCTGCCGCATGCCACGACGATTTTACCGCCCTTTTCCTTGACGGCAGCCATCCGGTCGACGGCTTCGTCGAGGCTGGCACGGGTGCGGGGATCCTGATGGTCATAAAAGCTTTTCAGTAACTCACGGTTGATTTTCGCCATTTTTTCATCTCCATTGCCCCTTGAGTTCGGTCATCTGTCGGTCTATTTCCTGCCAGCTTCTTCTGGCAGAGCCTAGTTTCCCATCAAAAAAAACACGAGCGCTTTCTGCAATTTTATCCCGTAAGTTCTCGTTCAGGGCGCCGATAAAAAACTCCGCTATGCTGGACGCGTCGGAGACGAGACGGCAAACGCCGAGCCGAAGCAGCTCTTCCGTTGGCTCCCGGAAATCCGAATAGGAGGGACCAAGGCAAAACGGGCATCCCCAAACAGCAGGCTCGTAAACATTCTGACCGCCGCGGGGAACGAGTGTTCCGCCAACAAACGCCGCCTGCGCCGTCCCGTACAGGCAAAAGAGCTTCCCAATTCTGTCGACGATCATGACGTCCCAGCCTAAAGTGGGAGCTGAGAAGCGACAGACAGCGCCGCAGCCAGAAAACAACTCTGCCACGCTTTCGGCCCGCTCCGGGTGCCGTGGCGCGATTATTAAGCGGGCCCCCGGACAGCGCTTTTTCACTTCCAGCCACGCTTCATGAATGATTTCGTCCTCGCCGGGATGAGTGCTTCCAGCCAAAATGATCGGCCGGTCCGGCTCGTCAAAGACTGGCAGCTTTTCCTGTTGCCGGCGGATCAGCAGGGCGTCAGTCTTGTTCTCCCCTGTCACGATGACCCGTTCCGGATGAGAACAAATGGCTTTGAATCGCTCTGCGTCCTCCGAATCTCGGGCCATAATCACCCGATACCGGTCCAGCACAGATCCCCAAAAAAATTTCAACCGGCGGTAAGAATGAAAACTTCGGTCGGAGATCCGGCCGTTCACGAGAAAGGCAGGAATCCCCGCCCGGTACAGCCGATCCGTCATGACAGGCCAAAGTTCCGTTTCCATGGTGACATAACACCGGGGCCGCAATTCACCCAGAGCGCGGGACACGATAGACGGAGCGTCCCAAGGATAATAGGCGTGAACGACGTTCGGCATGAGCTGGCGAACCATCGCCGCTCCGGTTTGGGTAACCGTCGTTACCAAGACCGGCAACTCAGGAGCCTCTTCAGTGATGCAGGTCACCAGAGGCAAGGCGGACTGAACTTCGCCTACTGAAACCGCGTGAACCCACACAGCGCCGCGGGGCACCCGGGACGAATACCAGCCGTGGCGCTCATCCAGACCTTCGGTGTACTTTCGGTCAATCAGCCGGGCACAGCCAGAGAAAACCAGCTCGGAAAGCGCGCCGTAGAGCCACATGTCACGCGACTCCGCTCTGGAGCAGTTCGTGCAGGTGAATGATCCCCACAGGGAACTCGCCGCGGGTCACGATGAGCACAGAAACTTCCTTCTGCTCCATCAGCCGCACGGCCTGAACCGCCAGCTGGTCGCCGCTGATCGTCAGGGGGGAATGGGTCATGACCTGCGACACGGGCAAGTTTAGCGCTTCAATGCCTGACTTTGTCAGCAGGCGTCGCAGGTCGCCGTCGGTAAAAATTCCAAGCAGGCGGCCTTGGTCATCGACGACGATCGTCGCGCCGTAGCCCTTGCTGGTCATTTCAAAAATCGACGACTGAACGGTAGTTTCTGCCCGCACTAGAGGAAGGCGGTCGCCTGTTCCCATCACGTCACAGACCCGAAGCAGCAGCTGCTTGCCTAGGCTGCCCGCCGGGTGAAAGAGAGCGAAGTCCTCCCGCTTCAGATCTCTCAGCACTGTGACCATGCTGCTCAGCGCGTCGCCGATCGCCAGCTGAAGCGTCGTGCTGCTGGTGGGGGCCAAGTTGAGCGGGTCGGCTTCCCGAAGCACCGACGCGTCTAAAACAAGATCGCTGGCGGCAGCCAAAGGAGACGAAAGATCTCCAGTGATCGCGATCACCGGTGCGCCAAGGCGCTTGAAAAACGGCGCCAGCGAGACGACCTCAGCAGTTTTCCCGCTGTGGCTGATGAGCAGGGCCGCGTCCTCCTGACGCACCATGCCCAAGTCGCCGTGGGCGGCCTCAGCAGCGTGGACGAAAAACGACGGCGTGCCAAGCGACGCCAGAGTAGCTGATATCTTGCGCCCGACGTGACCAGACTTGCCCATGCCGGAAACGACCAGCCTTCCCCGACAGCCGGCAACCAGACGGGCCGCCTTGCACAAGGACTCTCCCATTCGGTCAGCCGCCCGAATCAATTCGCTGGCCTCTTCGCGCAGGACCGACGTCCCAACCTGAAGCAACTTGGCGTCGTCAATCTGAACCGGCGTCCTGTCCGCCGGCAGGGTCACGTGGGTCATTTCTGGCACCAGTCCAACTCCACCGGCCCAAGGTCGGACCGAACGAGCCGATCGATTGTAGCAATATCAGTCAAGAACCTTTCCGCCATGGAAAGTGGGACCATGTTCGGCCCGTCGCTGAACGCCTCTTCCGGCTTCGGGTGAACTTCCATGAACAGGCCGTCGACTCCGATCGCCACGGCGGCCCGAGCGAGCGGCAGAGTAAAACGCCGGTCGCCGCCCGAACTGTCCCCCTGTCCGCTGGGCATCTGGACGCAGTGAGTCGCGTCGAAAACTACTGGACGGCCAAGCGAGCGCATGATTGGAAGCGACCGCATGTCCACGACGAGCTGGTGATACCCCATCGAGGTTCCCCGCTCGCAGACCATCACGTTGTCGTTCCCGGCTTCGTGAAGTTTCGTAATGACTGACTTCATATCGCCTGGCGCGAGAAACTGGGCTTTCTTCACGTTCACAGGCCGACCAGTCTTAGCCGCAGCAACCAAAAGGTCGGTCTGCCGACAGAGAAACGCCGGAATTTGAAGGACGTCGACCACCTGAGCCACAGGCTCTGCCTGCCAGCTCTCGTGAATATCGGTCAAAACGGGGACGTCCAACTCTCCCTTGATGGTCCCGAGCCATTCCAGCCCTTGGTCAATTCCCGGGCCGCGCTTGCTGTGAATAGAAGTTCGGTTCGCCTTGTCGAACGACGCCTTGAATATGTAGTTGAGCCCCAGCCGGGAGCAGATCTCCTTCAGAGCCCCGCCGACTTGTAGCCCCAGTTCCAAGGATTCCAGCGCACAAGGGCCGGCAATAACCGCCAACGGAGAACCGTCACCTATCGAAAAATTACTGATTTTCACCGACATCCTTAGACGTCTCCTCTCGTTTCTCTTGCAGGCTCCGCCAGACCTGGCACCGGCGCTCCCAGCCTAGGTGCTCAGCCGCCCAGTTCACCAGGTCATCGGCCATTCCGGACGAACCGAGGCGACTCCGTCCGATCTGAGCCATTTTCTCCATAGACTGCGGGTCGTCCAACAGCCCAAGAACCACATCTGACAGAGCGACCGGGCTTTTAGGGACAAGGATTTCAGATCCGGCGAGAAGTTTTTTCTGAACTCGTTTACCCTTTTCGTCCACCGAGACGACGGGAATGCCGAGTCCCGCGCAGATTTGATTGGCCGTTCCAGCCAGTCCCAAAAGGACTTCTGCCCCGCGGGCTGCCTGAGAGACCTCGCCGGAAAAGACCTTCACCGTCAGGCCGTTCTTTCTCAGCGACGGCACCGATCCCGTTTCGTCAAAATGCCACCCTGAGGCAGCGCGCACAAGACGTTGGGTTGAGATAGTCGAGGCGACCACGAGCACAGCTGACACGGGGGCCTTCCGCGCTACGAGTTCCAGCGCGTCAAGCAGCAAGGGAAGATCCCTGTATGCCCTGTCCCGACTGCCTGGAAGCACCAAAATCCTTCGACCATTTTCCCACAAACTGGGCATGCTTGGTACCTGTTCCGCCAAATCCATGATCGGGTTTCCGGCAAACCGCACGGAGCCGCCGTTTTCCGCCAGCTCCTGACGAGTCGCGTCGTCCCTCGTCCAGATCATGCGGGTGTTCCGCCTGTACAGCCACCGCTCAATTTTCATATGTCCGCTGATGTGAACCGTCTTCGCCGTCGCGACGAACAGGGGCGATCGCCCCTGTCCCCACAGGGCGTGCAACAGCATATACGAGTCGCCGACGCAGACAGGCGTCCGCAGAGCATACCGAAGCTTTCGCCAACAGGATATCTGCGCCCTGATGTGCCCGAAAAGTCCGGCTCGAATATCCCCGATCAGATCCCGGAAGCGGTACTTCACCACGCCGCCTGACGGGGTGACTGCCGGCGGCGGAACCACTGAGATCCCAGCCGCCCGGTACGAACTGCCCATCCCAACAACCGGGAAGGCGACGACCTGGGCGTCAGGGAGCCGGGCTTTCAGCTTTTTTGCCACCACCGCCCCGATGGCGTCCTCGCCGTGCCCATTTGAGGCCACGACAAGTTGAGGCTTCAGGCAGTCGGTCAGGTAAGACCAGAACCGATCCTCGTCTTCCAAGGCTGTTTCAACCTGGGGCACCCAAAGGGGAAGGGGCGGTTTCCACCCGGATGGAAGGTTGTACGTGTCTTTTTCCGTGCAGGTCAGACCGCATGCCCCAGCCCGAAGGGCATTGGCGGCAATCCGGTTCAGGTCACTGGGCGTAAAGCGGTGGTGGTCCTTAAACTGAGCGGACGAAATAACCCGAACGCCAGCCTGCTGAAGAGTCATCAAAAAGCTGTGCGGGTTGCCGATCGCAGAAAAAGCTGCCAGCTTCTTGTCTTTCGGATAAAAGTCGCTTGGCGCGAGACGGCCCGATTCAAAATTTCCCCACTGGGCAATGCGAAGTCGGGAGCGAAAAACGCGGCTCAACGGAACGTATTGGGCGAGCTTTCGCTCTATCTCCATGAGCTGGCCGTCCGTCACCTGATCAACCTTAGACAGCACAATCAGATGGGCCCGGCTTATCGCCGAGATCTTTTCCCGCAAAATGCCACCAGGAAGAAGCTGTCCGTTGCCAAACGGACAGGTGGCATCGACGAGGACGATGTCGCAGTCTCGGTCGAGCCGACGGTGCTGAAAACAGTCGTCGGCGACGGCAACGTCACAGCCGCACCGGGCCAGATATTCTGTCCCGACAAAGCGGTCAGGCGAGACGGCCACGACCACTTCTTTCAGCTTATTGGAGAGCAGCAGCGGTTCATCGCCGACTGCCGAACGTTTTGCCCTTCCGTTTCGGAAGACGAGCGGCGTTCTGCTCACCCCACCGTAACCGCGGCTTACCACACCGCAGACGAGCCCCTGACGGACCATGTGCTTGGCCAGATACTCAACGAATGGCGTCTTGTTCGTCCCGCCGGTGGTCAAGTTTCCCACGCTGATAACCGGAAGCGGCGCCTCCATGGACCGTTTGACGCCGTGACGGTACATCCAGTCACGCGCGGATGACAATTTGCCGGTAAGCCAGCTGAGCGGACGGAGGAGGGCCCACGCCGAGCCGGGAACCTCCCCTCGGGCGTACTGAAGGTAAGACTGCAGCAGCCGGCTCATCGGTTGTGGCCGTACTGGAGCGCGAAAAGTTTTTGATAGCCGCCGTTCAGGGCGATCAGCTGGTCGTGGGTTCCTGACTCGATGATGCGCCCATCAGAGAGGAACACGATCCGATCGGCCGAACGAATGGTCGACAGCCGATGGGCGATAATGAAGCTGGTACGCCCTCTCATGGCCGCTTCCATTGCCTCTTGAATGCGAAGCTCCACCGCTGCGTCCAAGGACGATGTGGCTTCGTCGAGTATAAGAATCCGCGGATCCCGAATGACCGCCCGAGCGATGGCGACCCGCTGGCGCTGGCCGCCGCTGAGCGTCACGCCCCGCGGGCCAACCGGCGAGTCATACCCGTCCGGCAGCGACTCGATGAACGCGTCAATACCTGCCATGCGGGCCGCCGTCTTGACTTCCTCGTCGGTTCCATCATAGCCGTAGGTGATGTTGCTTCTGATCGTGCCTTTCATCAAAATCGGGTCCTGCGGGACGACGCCGATCTGACGGCGCAGGCAGTCGAGTTTAAGCGTCCTCACGTCCCGGCCGTCAATCAGCACCTGGCCGCTCTGGGGATCGTAAAAGCGTTGGACAAGGTCAACCAGCGTCGACTTGCCTGCGCCGGTAGAGCCGACAATCGCCAGCTTTTCGCCGGGACGAACGTGAAGGTCCAACCCGCGGAGAACAGGCTGTTCTTCCACGTAGGAGAACCAGACGTTTTCAAAGTCCACTTTGCCGGTCACCCGCCCCGGATCCACAGCGTCAGGCGGCGAGACGATCCGATCGTCGTTGTCCAAAAGCTCGAAAATCCTTTCGGCCGCGGCGACGCCGAACTGGAGCTGACTTACCGCGCGGGTAAACGCGTTAATTGGACTGGCCAAGAATCCCATAGTTCCTAAAAACGCGACCAGCTCGCCGGGCGACATTCGACCCGCAATGACCGCTTTCCCGCCGATCCAAAGGATTACGGACAGCGCCAAGATAAGGAAAACCTCAACGCAGCCAGTCAAGAGGGCGTTCAGCCGAACCCCCTTCATGACGACTTTGAAGTTCTCTTCGTTTGCCTCTTCAAACCTGTCGAGTTCCTGCGGCTCAGTGGCAAAAGCCCGGACAATGCGAATCGCACCGAGAACTTCTTCTGCGACGGCTGTCAGCCCGGCAACGTGCTCTTGGGTCTTGCGGCCAACCCGGCGAAGCCGCTTGGACGTCTTGTCGAGCACAACCACGACAAAAGGCAGAATGACCACCGTGTAGGCCATCAGTCGCCAGTTCAGGTAGAACAGGTACCCGATCATACCGACGCAGCTCAGCCCATGGACGACTAAATCGACCAACACGCCGCTGACGGTCGTTTGCAGGACGTTGGCGTCGTTGGTGACTCGCGAGAGGAGTTCTCCAACGTTGCGGGCGTTGATATACCGAAATGAGAGCGTCTGAAGGTGAGCATATGAGTCCTGCCGCAGGTTGAGAACGACCCGCTGGCCCACCCAGTTCATCAGGTACTTCTGCCAGTAAGCGCAGATGTTTTTTAAAATAAAAAAAGCCACAATCGCGGCGGCAATGTAATTGAGAAGATCTCCCCGATGGCTGATCAGCACGTCGTCGACCGTGTTCTTCATCAGCCAAGGCGGAACGACCGCGCAGAACGCGACGCCAGCCATGCAGAGCACAGCCAGCGCGAGCCGCCGCCAGTACGGTGCGACGAGACGAAGCATTCTTCGAGACGTGGAATTTTTAGCGATCATGGCGAGCGGTCACCTTCTCTTCGAGCAAATCACAGATACGATCCGGAGCGCCGGGCTTCACAGCCTGAGCGAGCCCCTCCAGCTTCTGACGAAGGGACGTCAGTCGGTCCCGGTCAGATAATAGCGACGACAAGGCGTCAGACAAATCGTCGGATGAAAGGTCACCGACCAGCTCGGGGACAATCTCCCGGCCGGTCATTCGATTGGGCCACGCCATTTTTCCCTTCCGAGCCACGGCCGCGCGCTTAACGTAGAATGACCGCAGGAACTGAGGCGCCAAAATACCCAGCAGCCCCGCTACTGGAATTTTAGCGAGGAACGAAAACGGAAGCACCGTTAAAAACGGCACTCTCAGGTACATCAGTTCAAGCGTATTCGTTCCCGGCTGAGTGATCGCAAAGTCAGCGCCGCCGGCAACTGACGCAATCGTTCCCTCGACCGGGTACAAGCCGGCGCGGTGCCAATTGTCCCACTCGTTATCGGAAGCAAACGGCGAAAGCGGCGTTCTTACTTCAAGATCCGGCCTGACCTGACGAAGCTTTTCGCAGGTTTCCTTCAGCAAGCCAAGAGCTTGAGAGCGAATCGACGGCCGACTCCCTGGGACGAGAATCAGCCGAGCTCCCGACGGTCTTTTCCAAAGGCCGTCCCCGGCTTTCAGGCTGTCCAGCACCAAGTCGCCGACAATCTGCGCTGAGGAAACACTTAAAAGCCCTTCGCGGGGAGCTAAGACCAAATCGCAATGGCCGAGGCCTTTTTTCATCCCGTAGGTGTAGCACGCCAAGACGGCTCGGTTGGCCTGGGCCAACCGACGGCCGAACATCAGGTCGCCGCCCAGCTGAAGGACCGCGTCAAAACCGGCGTTTTCCCCAAACGCGAACCAGGCGTGCAGCGCAGAACCGTAGCGGGTCACAGGGACTCCGAGAGACTGCAGGGCCGCTTCCTCCCGGCCGGAAGCGAACGGACAGGGAAGCAGAAAAATGGACGCATTCCACCCCCGAGCCCGCGCGGCACTGAGAACAGGCCGCGCCCACCCCCACACCTCGCCGGGCCCGTTGGAGAGGATCGCCAGCCTCACTGCCGATGCTCCATCAGTTCCAAAACGCGGCGGGCCCACCGGGCGAAGACTCCTGGGGTGCCCATCCTCCGCCGGTTGGCCGCGAGGGTTCGATGAACCTTCGACCGGAAGTCAGAACTGGAAACGTACCGCCGAATCGCCTTCCAAATCAGATCTTCCCGACATTTATCTTGGATCAGTTCGGGGTATACCTGCCAGCCGGCTAGCACGTTAGGAACTGACACAAAGGGCGTGAGCCGAAGCAGGTTAAACACCGACCACTCAAACAGACTTCCCCGGTACAGGACGACCATGAACCGGTCTAAAAGCATCGCTTCGACGGCCACAGTTCCACTGGCCGCGACGACAAACCGAGACCGGGCCATCAGCTCTCGTCCTGGACCTTCAAAAACCGGCAGCCCTGCCTTGTTGGACCGAATCAGCTGGGCCCCTTCGGCGCGCAGCCCTGACGCCAGAGAGAGCACTGGCCGAAACCCGCTCTTTCTCAGCCGAATTCCGACCCGTTCCAAAATCGGCAGCAGGGAGCGAACTTCACGAAGTCGGCTTCCAGGCATTAAGGCGACGGTTTTCTCGTCCTCATTCGGCGCTCCGACGTTCCAACGGCTGACATCGTCAATCAGCGGGTACCCTTCCCACACCGCCGGCACGCCGAGAGTTTTCAGCACCCGAGCTTCAAAGTCGAACAGCGGAAGGCACAGGGTACAGTACTTCTTCAACGCTTTTGCTCGGCCCCGGCGCCAGGCCCACACTGTAGGCGGGCATAGGTCGACGATCGGTCCGTCAAAGCCGGCGCGGCGGAGGCGGCGAGCAAGCGGAACGTGGAAGTCCGGGCTGTCCACCAACACGACAGCGTCCGGCCGACGCCGAATCACCTGTTCGACAATCTGACTGCTCAGCCGAAAAATCCGCGGGATCCCGCGTAAAACACTTGAAAGGCCCATGATCTGCAGGCTCTCGTTGCTCCAATACCGCTCAAGGCCGGCAGCTAACGAACCGCCCATTCCCCAGATCGGCTGGTCGTACCCGGCGCGGCGCAGCTCAGAAATCAATCCGGCGGCGTACAGGTCCCCGGAGACTTCTCCAGTGCTCACGAAAATTGACACGCCGACACCCCCCACACAGCAATCCCCAGCTTATCAGCTTCAGAGACAAACGACTCGTCAAGCAGCAAGACGCTGCCGGCCTGAAGGAATAGGGCGGTCAGCCCGGCGTCGGCCATTTTATGCAGCGTGCGAAGCCCAACAACAGGCAAGTCATACCGTCGGTCCTGATCTCTTCTCATGCCCTTGACGAGGACGCCCCGGCCGGCCAGCGCGCCTGCTCGCTCGATCATGCCGTCGGTGCCCTCCATCGCTTCAACGGCGATGACGCTTTTGTCCGCCACCACGAGGGACTGACCGAACGACAGCGGCAAAATCTTCTCCAAGACGGACCAGCCGTACTGAGCGTCTGCCATCTCGTTTTCGCTGGGGCGCCCGGAAGAGACTTGTCCTTCTGAAACCACCATTTCCGGCACGACGTCCTCATACGGGACGACGCGGATTCCAAACCGTTCAATAGTTCTGACCACAGCCCCAAGCAGGCTGTGGTCATTTCTTTCGCTCGCTTCTGCCAACGTCGACCGCGACGTCTCGTCCATGTTCTTTCGGTCGTACATCAGCTTCTTGGGCACCCGCCCGGCAAGGATCAGCCGCCGAACGCCGGCAAGACGCATGGACGTCAGGATCACCCCAAAGGCCAGCGGATTTTTCACCGACTTAAACGCGCAGCCCAGATCGGTCCAAGGAGCGGAATCGTCGGACAGCAAAAAGACGGCCGGGTCAGTTTCACCCCGCCGACGAAGTCCCTGAAGAATTGCCAAAGGCAGCCGTCCTTCACCGGCCACAAGAGCCAGTTTGCCGCTCATCGATCAGCCCTTCGGATCAGAAAGACGGCAGCGACTAAGAAAATGATATTCGGCAGCCAACCGGCGACCACCGGAGGGAGAGCGTTGGCCTGGCCAAGCGATTTTCCGACCGACATCAGGACGTAGTACAGAAACACGATTAAAATGCTCTGCCCGAAACCAACGCTTCGGTTGCCGTGCCGTTGGTGGCTGACGCCGAGCGACGTCCCGATCAGCGAGAGAATGACACACGCCCATGGGACGGCCAGTTTGAAATGGAACTTGACCCACAGGGCGGAAATATCTTTGCCCTGCATTTTCATCGCCGCAATATACCGATACAGGTCAGAGACGCTCAGGTCGTCGGGCTTGACCGACGTGTTAGCAATCTGACGCGGGGTTAAAGAAATCGGCAGCTCCTGCTTGGCAAAGTGAAACAAGTGTGCGACGCCGTCGGGTTCCTTCATCTCGTAGACGTCCCCGTCAGTCAGATACCAGATTCCGCTCACCCACTGACCGTTCGGCGCCACCGTGATTCGGGTCAATTTGCCGCTCGCCAGCTCCTGCACGATGACGTTGGACATACTGCCGCTGGACGGATCCAGCTTGCCCACATACACGACCCGGCCGCCGGGAGCCTGAAGGAAGACCTCCTGTTTAATTAAAACAGGCTTCTGCTTGGCCACCTCAAAGGTCATCACGTTTTCAGCTGCCCGCTGACCTAAAGGCACAAGGGTCTCGTTCAGTATCAGAGAGAGGATAGAGATGATAACCGCCCAGAAAATCACCGGCCAGTTCATTCGCCAAAACGATATCCCTGACGCCTTCAAAGCGACGACTTCGCTGTTCGTCGACATCGCGCCGAAGCCCAAAAGGGCCCCCAGCAGGCACGACATCGGCAGAGTGAGCACGACCACGCCGGGCAGCTCGTACACAAAGAGCCGACCTGCCACGGCGAGAGAAACTCCTCGTTCGATGATCAGGTCGGCGAGTTTGAACAACAGACCGCCTGCCACCATGATGAGAGAAAAAGCCATCACGCCGAACAGGAACGGCCCAGCAAGTTCTTTTGAAATATATCGGTCAAGCGTGCGGCAACATTTCATTCTGCAACTCCGCGGCATTACGCCGAAGCAATTCGTCCGTAACTTCTCGGACAGCCCCGAAACCTCCTCCGCTTTGGGTAATCCAGTCGGCAGCCTCTTTCGCAGCTGAGACAGCGTCAGCCACTGCAGCGCCGAACCCAGCCCAGCGAATGCAGGCACAGTCGTTCAGATCGTCGCCGACGTAGGCCGTCTCGCTCTGAGAAACTCCAAGTTCCCGACAGAGCTCCTGAAGAGCGGGCAGTTTTTCGCCCTTACCGTTCATCACGACTTTCATACCCAGCTCTTTCGCGCGAGCCAAAGTAGCGTCGGACTGGCGGGCGCTGATCAGCGCCACCGTGCCGCCGCTTCCTTTAAACATCGCAATGCCTAAGCCGTCGCGAACGTGAAAACGCTTAAACTCGTGACCGGCCCCGTCGATGAACACGCCTCCGTCGGTCAGAGTGCCGTCGACGTCAAGCGCCAGTAACCTGAACACCAGCCTACCGATCCTGTTCGTGACCGCGGCTTTTTGGCCAAGTGCAGACGCCGCGGCCCCGGTTCGAGCTTCGGAAGAACTCGATGATCCGCAGGACGTCCTTGTCAGTAGCATTCTTAGCCAGCTCTTCCACAGCCTGACGAATCGGAAGTCCGCTGTGGTAAATGCGCTGATATGCGTGCCGAAGCAGCAGCCGTTTTTCCTGCGAGAACCCGTTGCGCTTTAATCCGACCACGTTCAGGCCATAGACCCGGGACGGGTGGCCGTCCACCAGCGTAAAGGGAGGGATGTCTTGGACGTTTTTCGACGCACCGCCGACCATGCAGTATTCGCCGATGCGCAGGAACTGATGAAAGCCGGCTAAACCGCCGATGACCGTATGCTCGCCCACCTCAACATATCCGGCCAAGCCAGACTTGCTTGAAATGATCACGTTGTTGCCGATGGAAACGTTGTGTCCTACGTGAACGCTGTCCATCAGCAGACAGTCGCTGCCGACAGTCGTCCGCTGTCCCGCCCCGGTACCGCGGTGAATCGTTACGTGTTCCCGAATAATCGTTCGGTCGCCGATGCAGACGTAGCTTTCCTCGCCCTTAAAACCCATATCCTGCGGTTCGGCGCCGATGATCGCGCTTTCATAGATGACGCATTTTTTCCCAACAGTAACATACTGGCAAAGACGAACCATCGGCCTGATGACCGTGCCGTCGCCGATGGTCACGTGATCTCCAATCATGCAGAAAGGACCAATTTCGACTCCCTCACCCAATATCGCGTTGGGAGAAACGATTGCCGTCGGGTGAATATGAACTGTCATTTTTCTCCCTCCTTCCGGAGGTCATCCTCCGAACTTTTAGGTAAAAGAGCGAAACTGAGGATTGCCTCGGCGACCATTTGATCGTCAACCTTCGCTGTCGCGCTGACCTTGCCCATTCGGCCGAGCGTTCTGATCATCTGAACCTCCATGACCAGTTGATCGCCCGGAACGACCATCTTCCGAAACTTGGCCTTATCAACGCCGGTCAAAAAGGAAACCGCCCCTTCGAGACCGAATCCTTTAGCGAGCATCACGCCCGCAGTCTGAGCCAAAGCCTCCAAAATCAAGACGCCAGGCATCACGGACTTTTGGGGGAAATGCCCTTGAAAAAACGGCTCGTTGAACGTGACGTTTTTGATTGCCTTCGCTGATTTTGCCGGCTCAAGCTCTAAAACTCGATCGACTAGAAGGAACGGGTACCGGTGAGGCAAAATGCTTTTCAGATCTTCCGCGTCGTACATGTCTTCGTCTCCTCATACCGCACATTAGCATTTTTCAGCGCATCGACCGAGCCTGTCAACCAGCTTCAGGTGCATCGCGTGTCCGGCCCGTATACCAATAAAGTGTCCCTTCAAGGGACGCCCAATTAACGTTAAATCCCCCACAAAATCGAACATCTTATGGCGAACGTACTCATCCGAACAGCGGAGCTCGTTGCCGCCCAGAGGCCCTTCACTTCCGACAACCAAGGCCGTGTCAACCGTCCCGCCGAGCCCAAGGCCGGCCGCTCGCATTGCCTCAACTTCCGCCTCCAGACAGAACGTCCGGCACTGGGCGAGCTCCCTGATGAACGTCTCCGGGGCAACGGTGACCGTTGCCGTCTGTGTCCCGATCGGAGTGCCGGAGTAGTCAATCGTATAAGTAATACGGAAGGCGTCATCCGGCAGCGCCGCAGTAACCTTTCGACCGTCTGGCGACTGCACGGCAACAGGCGCGGCAACACAGAAAAAGTCTCGATCGCCCGACTGCTCAGCAAAGCCGTTTTGGGCCAGCCCTTGGCAGTACTCCAGTCCGCCGCCGTCCAACAGAGGCGCCTCAATCCCATCTGGGCAGATTATGACGTCGTCAACACCCAACCCGCGCAGCGACGCCAACATGTGCTCCACTGTCATCAGCCTGTGCGAGCCAAACGACAGGACGGTCCCGCGGCCGTCCCCGCTCCGCTGGGCATGGGAAATTTGGAACGCCTCGCTGCCAAACCTGACCTGATACCCGGTCCCTGAAGGAGCCGGAAGGAGCTGAACAGAAGTGCGCTCGCCCGAGTGAAGTCCTACGCCGTCGAAGCGAATCGGATTTTTCAGCGTCAGCCGCATCAGTCGGCCTGCTTCGAGGACTCTAGCCGCTTCAGCCGGTCGAACAGCTCAGGCAGCCGCCGAATCAGAGCTAGGGTCTTGAAGTCCTCCCTGTGGTCTCTGGCGGGAAAGCCTGACACAACGGCGCCAGCGGGAACGTCCTTCGTCACGCCGGAAAGCGCGGCGACAACTGCCCCGCGGCCGACCCGCCGGTGGTCCTGAATCCCGCTCCTGACGGCGAGAATCGCGCCGTCTTCGATTACCACGCTGCCAGACAGGCCGGACTGGCTGGTGATAATGCAGTTGCGGCCGATTTGGGCGTTGTGGCCGATCTGAACTTGGTTGTCGATCTTTGTGTCGTCACCGACCGTCGTGTCGCCAATTGTGCCCCGATCGATCGTCACGCAGGCGCCAATCGACACCCGGTCGCCAACCTTCACCGCGCCGATTTGAGGTATCTTCACAGGGCTCGAATCCGGCCCGCCGGGAATAAACCCAAAACCGTCGCTTCCGATCACAGTACCGGCATCGACATAACAGTCTCTACCAACGGAACATCTCCGGTGAATGGTCACCCCTGGTTCAAGGACTGTTCCCTCGCCGACCTGAACATCCTCACCGACGTAGACCCGAGCCGTCAGCCTGACGTTGGGGCCGATTTTTGCTCCCCGGGAGACGACGCAGAACGGGCCGACGAACGCAGAAGCGTCTACTAACGCGCCGGGGGAAACGCTGGCCGCAGGCGAAACACCGGGGCATACAGGCGTGCGGGGCTCGAAAAGGGCTAGGACTCGGGCCATCGACTGGCGAAACGACTTAACGATAACGCCGTCATAGCCGGCAGGGAACTTACCTTCCTCAGCTAAGACAGGGACTTCTGAGGGGACAGACTTGGCCAATTCTGGCGAGTCCACGAAGCTCAGCCGGTCGGCGTCAAAGACTCCTGCCGGAGAAACGCCGGAGACACTCCGCCGGCCGTTTCCAGAAACCTTTCCGCCTACAGCCTCAGCAAGTTCTGCCAGACTCAGGGTCTGTTTTCCCATCCCGTCCCCTCCAATTTCAGAAAAGGTCCGATTAGAACATCTCGCCGAAACCGAAGTGGTACTCGGTCTCTTTCTTGCCGTTGGGCCGATCGCCCCGAGCCACGTCGACGCGAATCAGGCCAAAGGGCGACTTAAAGCGAATCCCGACACCCGGCGATTTCAGCCACTCGTCAGAATCAACCGTCGAAGGAAGGAAGGGCGCCCTCGTGCCGCCGCGCCAGACCCGACCGATGTCATAGAACCCAACAATCGAAAAGTTCTCGTCAATAGGAACTCGGAACTCCACGTTGGCCAGAGCCATGCGCACACCGCGCATGTACGACGACTCGTAGCCGCGGACAGTCCGCGCGCCGCCGATAGAATACCGCTCAGAGAACGGCAGGCTGTCGCTGCTCGAGTCAGCACCTCTGATTCGGAGCGCCAACACCGCCGGACGGTCTTCCGTCATCCCCAACTTGACGAAGTCCTGAAGCCAAGGCATTGGATAGTAGAAACAAGCTTCGGCCCAATACTTCGTGTAGGACTTGTCGCCGCCAAGGACATCCCACGCCTGCTGAACGCCGATAGTCTCGCGGTCGCCCTTCGCGTAGGGCAGATACGGGTCCGTGTTGTCCCGAGTCAGCTCAAGAGTGGTCGAAAAAATCTTCGTGTTCAACGAGTCGTTGTCGGTGTAGAACTTCTCAATCTCGGCGGCGGAGACGCCATATTTAGCCGCAAGGGCTCTGTTGTCAGCCGCATACGGGCCGGTCGTCACTTCGTTTTTATGCCAGTCCGCGGTGAAGAACCAGCTAAGTTCACCTTTTCGGCCGAACTTTCTGCCAATACCGACCGACGCTCCGTACCGCTTTTCATCGAACTTGAACATATCCAACTGCTCGTCCCGGTAGGTCAGCTCGTCGTCCTCCGAGTAGTACCCGCTGACCTTCCAAGAAAAGTTCTTCTTGTCCATGTACGGATCGGAGAAGTTGATCCAGTAATTGCTGTAGTCGCCCTTGTCAAATCCCACGTCAAGGACGCGGCCCCAGCCGCCGAAGTTGGACTCTCTGAAGCTGGCTCCGCCGCTCAGACCGCTGCTCGAACCGTAACCAATCGAAAGGGTCAGCGCGGCGCTCTTTTTCTCCGTTACGGTCAGGATCAGATCGACAACATTCGGATCGTCAGTCGGTTCAAAACCGACTGAAACGTCGCTCAAATAGCCAAGGGAGCGAAGCTTGCCAACCGACCGGCGCAGCGTGGTCGCGTTGAGCATGTCGCCTGTTTTCATCGGGAAATAGCGGCGAATAACCGCCGACTTGGTCCGCTTGTTGCCCTGAATGACGACCTCGCCGACCCGCACTTCCCCCAGCTGTACGACGACGACGCCATCGTGCATTTCAACATTTTTGATCCGGGTCATCGAGTATCCGTCCTTCTGGAAACGATCCCGCAGCCGCTGAAGGTCGTTGCGGAAGAACGCTGAGTTGAACGTCATACCCGGCTTCGTAAACAGAAGGCTTTTCAACGTCTTTTCTTTGTACAGCGTATTGCCTTCAAACTGAATATCCTTAACCACAGGATTTTCAGTCACTTGAAACTCCAGCGTCAGGCCGTCGTCGCCGGTTACAAAGTGCGCGTCGACGTTCGAGAAATACCCCAAGTTGAAGATGGCTTTAATATCGTCTGAAACGACTTGCTGATTCGCCTCTTCACCGGGTTTTGTCTTCACGATCGAAAGCACGTAGTCACTGGACACGGTAGTGTTGCCAACTACCTTGATGTGATCCACCGTAGCCGCAAAACAGCTCGAGACCATGGCAGCTGTCAGCAGCAAACCCAACAGGCAAATTTTCAGTTTAATCAACATTAAAAAATTCCCCTTCCGTTTGCGATCTCCAAACAAGAGTTTTGAGAACTGTCCAACAAATTATTGTAACAGAGAGTCTCACTTACGATCGAGAAAACAGGTCAAATCTTTCATTTTCCGAGTCAAGCCCGCCCTCAGCGTCCATAGCGGTCGGCCGCGAGCAGGAACTGAGGTGCCGGCAGTCGTTGGAAAAGCTGAGCCAAAACTGGCCGTTCCAATATTCGAGCCCGGTCAGGCTGCAGTTATTCAGGCAGAACCTCCAAGTGGCGCGGCTCGGCGCCCCAAGCGCCTCAGCAAGCAAAGCCCGAAGCGTCCCGCCGTGGCTCACGATCAATATCCGAGCCTCCTCCGACTGGGCGGCGCGCCGCAGAACGCCCGCCGCACGCTCCCGAACCGACAGGAACGACTCGCCGTCCGGGGGAGTGACTGAATCGGGATCTTCTCCCCAGCTCGCGTAGGCATCCGCCCAAGACGACGCGATTTCATCTCTCGTGCAGGTCTCCCACTTGCCGAACGATATTTCACAGAGCTCCGGGCAGACGGTCATATCGCCCACGGACCTGCCGGAAGCCAAGACGGCAGTTTCGGTCGCTCTGGAGAGCGGACTCGTGAATATCAGCTGGGGATTCCAGCCTTGAACCACGTCGCGGCAAGCAGCCGCCTGCCGCCTGCCGTCTTCGTTCAGCGACACGTCACTGCGCCCCTGATACCGGGACTGACAGTTCCAGTCTGTCACCCCGTGCCGAAGAAGCACAATTTGCTTGACTGGTGAAAACATCCCGTATCCTTTCGCTTTTCCCACGTCCAGTTCCAGCCTCGCTGAACCCTGCGGACGGTAAACTTGGCACAATATCAGAACATATTGTATCAAGTCGGACGAGTTGGCGCAACGACTGCCGCATGGTTCAACGGCAAAGGCCGGAAAGATACAAAAAAGCCCCGCGTTTCCGCGGGGCAAAACTTCGTGGAGCCGACTTCCAGACTTGAACTGGAGACCTGCGCATTACGAGTGCGCTGCTCTACCAACTGAGCTAAGTCGGCATGGTGGCGGTCCCAGCGGGATTCGAACCCGCGCTACCGCCGTGAAAGGGCGGTGTCCTAGGCCACTAGACAATGGGACCAATGGTGAGTCGTGCGAGACTTGAACTCGCGACACCCGGATTAAAAGTCCGGTGCTCTACCGACTGAGCTAACGACTCTCGACGACGCGTCACTGGGGAATGATACACAATTCGAGCTGATTTTTCAAGCCCTCAAAGTGATTTTGCCGTCAGAATACATTTTCTTCAAACCGGGAGCACGCTCGATCAGGACAATCAATCGGGCCAATGGAATCAGAAAGCCAAGACTGGGCCGGATGCTCTCCCATTCCCAGCCAAGCCCCCACCTGCAGGTGAAGGCATTTAACCGACGGGAGCTCGGTAGTTCTGAGACCTCCGACGCCTCGCTTCGCAATGCTGATCCAGAGCGGACGGCAGAACCGCCGCAGAAAAGCCTCCTGATGAGGCAAAAGCAGCGACAGCCGAAAAGCCGCGTACCGCCTCTGATAGTCGCGCCACTGCGCCCCCCGGTCCGCGAGAAAGGCTTCCAACTGACCGACGCCGCCAGCTGACTCAAGGCATCCGCACTGTTTGACGAGCCAAGGGCAGGTTAGCCAAAACGAGGTCGGAAACGGACGGGCGCCAACCAGCGGTCGGCAAACGATGACCTGGGGATATCCCCAGGAACAGTACGATCCGACACCAATCAAAGCCCTCTCATTGAACCGCCGAGACGCCATCTGGCCTTCCACAATCCGGCGGCAGGCTGAGCCTACCGAGCGCCCCCCTAAAAAGGGGCCTCTCATCCTTACGGGCGCGCGCCCTTGCGGCGCGGAGGCCGCCCGTTCTTGGCGTTCTTGGACATCATAGTCGAAATTTTTTCCTCGCTCACCTTGAGGAACGAGGACAGTTTTTTCTCAAAGTCGTCCCCATCGCCGAACTGCGCCGAGGAACTGCGAGACGGACGCGGAGCGGGCATCGGTTCTTCGAGAACCTTCATCGAAAGGTCAATTCGCCCCCGCTCGTCGATCTTGGTGACTTTCGCCTTGACCTCCTGGTTGAGCTGAAGGACGTCCTCGACCTTTTTAATGAACCTGTGAGAAAGCTGGGAAATGTGAATCATCGCCCGCTGACCGTCGGAGAGCCGCACAAACGCTCCGTATGGCATGATTTGTTCGACCGTCCCGGTGACAACATCTCCGGGAAGCAGAGATGACGCGGTTTTCGCTTCCGTCTGTTCCATTGCTCTGGGTGAGACTCCTTTCGGTTTTTTTGTTTCTGGTTCGCTGTGAAGCGAGAGTGCTAAATCTGATTCAGTTTCTGAATACGGGTCACCAACACGTAGTTACGTCCGCTGCCAAGCGATGACCGGAGTTCACCGGCGATCCAAACCGGGACCCCCTCTTCCTGCTGAAGAATCCAGTCCTGCAGCGACTGATCGAAAGCGCGCATTCTCAGAAAGTCAATTCGGTCGCACCCGTCGGTGTCCTTAAATTCACGCTTCAGTGAGAACTCAACGTACTTGCCAAGTCTGCTTTCGCCCCGATCATTGCCCTTCAGAAAGTGGAGAACCCCGGAGAGATATACGTCGTTGACCAGTCTTTCCATGACTTTTCCTCCTCGTTTCATCTCATGTATGCTCTTTCATCCCGGAAAAACTGAGCTTCGAGCTTCGTCAAAAGAATATCATAATTCACTGTGAAAAAGAAAGGGGGGAAACGAACCTAACGGCCCGCGGCAATCTCTTTCCGATATGCCAGAACCTGTTGGACGTACAGGGTATTATTCCGCCCCAGGTACCTCAGGAGAGCAGCTTTTTCGTTCCCCCCGGCGCCTTTCAGGTAGCCGGAGAAAATCCACGTCCCAGCCCAGATGTTGTTCTCCGGCTCAAACAAGTCCTTCCGAGTTTTGATCTGGGAAAAAGCCTTCGGAAGCGTCGACTTGTGCACTTTCCACAGGACCTGCGTCAGCCCGACGGCCCCAGACCGGGACAAGGCCTTCTCTTTTGCGCCAGACTCACGGACGATCAGCGCCCCCATCAGTGCAGGATCCACGCCAAAATGAGCGCTGGCCTCACAGACGTACTGGCTGTACTGGTCCGCGGTCTTCTGGGAGAGTTGGGGGTTAAACCGCCTGAAGAAACTGCTGATGGACTGGGCGACGTCAGCTGTGCGGGGCTGAGAAACCTGAACCGGGCTCGGGCTGAGATTCACCTTTCTGTGGGAAGCCTTTTTAGACTCCTCGTAATTGCCCAGCACCTTGCGCGTCAGCGCGTCCCATTCGGCCTGGCTGACTGAGGAAGCGAAAACGACGCCCTGCGCCGCAAAGAAGGTAGCTGTAGCAAGAAACGCACGAGAGGCCTTTTTTAGCCAGCGAGTCCGAGCCGGCGGGCTGAAGTAGGTCAGTACTCTCACCGATCGATCACCGTCCATCAAACGAGACTCCTATCTCGCTCACAAAAAGCGGGCTCAAAATGCGCAGATGTGTGCCTTTCATGCCGAGCGAGCGGCTCTCGATGATGCCAGCGCTTTCCAGCTTGCGGAACGCGTTGACGATCACGCTCCGGGTCACCCCAACCCGGTCAGCGACGCGGCTCGCCACGACGACGCCCTCAAAGCCGTCCAGCTCTTCGATGATATGGCGAATCGACTGGATCTCCGAATACGAGAGGGCTCTCATCGCCATTTGGACGATCAGCCGCTCCCGGCCTTCTTCTTCGATCTGCCGCCCCCGATCGTGCAGGATCTCAAGCCCCACGATCGTCGCCAAATACTCGGCCAAAACGAGGTCTTTCGTGCTGAACTCGGCGCCCAGCCGGGAAAGGATCAGCGTTCCGAGCCGCTCTGCGCCGCCGTAAATCGGCACGAACAGGGCGGTCTTCTCCGACGGGTTCTGCGCCGCGTCGTCGAAGAGGTACGCGTCGGCATGGCTGACGACGGTCTCGCGCTGATGGTTGACCCGCTCGACGAGCGATTCGGGCATTATCCCCTGCCTAAAACTCGTCTCGAGGACCTTGCTGCTGTACCCCTCCTGCCACGAGTAGCCAAGCACGCGGCCGTCGCAGCCGATCAGGTAGGCGTTCGCCGTTGAAAACGTCCCTAAAGCCTTGGCGAGTTTGCTGTAGTCCAGGGTCTCGCCCTCCCGGCGGCCCTGCATGGTCCGATTGACCAGACGGGTGGTCGCCAGAAGTTCGTCCATCTCGTCCTTGGCTTTCCCCTGGCACACCCGAATATCTTCGTTCTGACTCATTCGCGCCGTCTCCTTTCGTTAGAGCAGATACCGCCGCAGATCGACGTTTGCGGCAATATCAGCCAGTTTTTTATCCACCGCCGCCCGGTCGATCGTCACGGTCTGACCGGCGTAGTCGCTGGCAGAAAAACTCACGTCCTCCAGCACCCGCTCCAGCATGGTGTGGAGCCTTCGGGCGCCGATGTTCTCGCTTTCCCGGTTCGTCCGCTCGGCCAGTTCAGCCAGCCGGTCGATGCCGTCAGCGGTAAAGCACAGCTCCACGCCTTCAGTGGACAGCAGGGCCTTGTACTGATCGAGAAGGTTGTGCCGCGGCTCGGTGAGAATTTTCGACAGATCCTCTTTCCGCAGAGCCGACAGCTCCACTCGAAGCGGCAGCCGTCCCTGCAGTTCCGGAACAAGGTCGCTCGGCTTGACCGACTGGAACGCCCCGGCGGCGATAAACAACATGTGGTCGGTCTTCACCGGGCCGTACTTGGTGGGAACCGTGCAGCCCTCGACGATGGGCAGCAAGTCCCGCTGAACGCCCTCTCGGCTCACGTCGGCCCCGCCCCGGTTTTCGCTGGCGACAACCTTGTCGATTTCGTCGATAAAGATGATTCCCTCGTCCTGAGCCGACTTGATGGCCTCCTGATGGGCCCGGTCGGTGTCGATGAGCTTTTCAGCCTCTTCTGCCTGCAGAATCCGCAGGCCGTCCTTGACCTTGACCCGGCGGCGCTTCGTCCGCTTGGGCATGAACGAGCCGAGCATTTCGCCGATGTTCACGCCCATAGCCGACTGGTCCATTCCTGTCGCCGGCGGCGTCTCCTGCACCTCAATTTCGACTTCCCGGTCGTCCAGCTTGCCTTCTTCGAGCAGGCGGCGCATCTTGTCCCGCGTGCTGTCTTTCATTTCCGGCCCCTGAGACGGCTCGTCAGCCTCGACGCCTTTCAGGTAGCTCATGAAGGTCGGAATACCGCCGCCCTCGCCGGAGCGCTTCACCGGCACGAGGTAGTCGATCATCCGCTCGCGGGCGGCACTGGCCGCGGAGTCCGTTTTTTCGGCGGCCATACGTTCCTTGACCATCCGGACGGCCGCTTCGACCAAGTCGCGGACCATCGACTCAACGTCCCGGCCCACGTACCCAACTTCGGTGAACTTGGTGGCCTCAACCTTGACGAACGGAGCCTGAACGAGCGACGCCAGCCGTCGGGCGATCTCGGTTTTTCCGACGCCCGTCGGGCCGACCATCAGAATGTTTTTGGGCGTGATTTCAGCTGCCAGCTCCTCCGGAAGCCGCCGTCGCCGCACCCGATTGCGCAGGGCGACCGCGACGGCCCGCTTGGCTTCCGTCTGACCGACGATGTACCGGTCAAGGTAAGCCACAATTGCCGCCGGCTGAAGAGAGTCGGCGTTGTAAATTTCAGCCATCAGAGAACCTCCACGGTAATTTTGTCGTCGGTGTAGATGCAAATTTCAGAGGCGATGCGTATCGCCGTTTCGGCGATCTTCTTGGCGTCGTACGAGCTTCCCATCATCAGGGCCCGGGAAGCCGCCAGCGCAAAACCGCCGCCTGAGCCGATAGCCGCCACGTCGTTTTCCGGCTCTACCACGTCGCCGGCGCCGGATATCAGAACAGTGTGCTCCCGATCGGCGGCCAGCATCATGGCCTCCAAGTGGCGCAGCATTCTGTCGGTCCGCCAGGTCTTTGTCAGCTCAACGGCAGCCCTCAGCAGGTTGCCGCTGTACTCTTCCAGCTTCTTGTCCAGCAGATCCATCAGCGTCATCGCGTCGGCCGTCGTGCCGGCAAAGCCGACTAACACGCTGTCCTTGTACAGCCGGCGGACCTTCACGGTCCCAGCCTTCAAAATTTGACTGCCCATCGTCATCTGGCCGTCGCCGGCCATGGCAACAGATCCGTCTTTTCTAACGCAGACGATGGTCGTGCCGTGAATCGGTTCAAAGGCCGTCCCGTTCGCTAAGGTCGTCATTGACATCGTCGTAACTCCTTCTCAGCCGCTCCGGGCTGATTCTCAAATATCTCTGCGTCGTCAGCAGGCTCTCGTGCCCGAGAAGCTCCTGTACCGCCTTGACCGACGCGCCGCCTTCCAACATATGAGTAGCAAAGCAGTGTCTCAGCGTGTGGGGAGACGCCCCCGGCGTCCCAGCCAATTGGGAAGCCGCCTCGACGAGCCGATGAACGGTCCGCTCGGTCAGGGACTTGCCGCCCTTGCCGGGAAACACCCAGCCCTTTTCGCTGGGCGGACATTGGGCCTTCCACTCCGCCAGAGCGCTGGCCGCCCACTGGCCGTATGGGACCATCCGTTCCTTGCTCCCTTTACCCATCACGGTAATCCACCGCTCCGTCTCGTCTAAATCGGACCACTTGAGGCTTACCAGCTCGGCGACCCGAAGCCCGGCGCTGTAGGCCAGCTCGAGCAAACAGCGGTTTCGCGCCGCCGGCTCGATCGTCCCTGCGGCACTGATGAGCCGGTTCACCGCATCCTGTGTCAGAGCCTGCGGCAGGTGATCCGGCCACTTCGGGCCGCGAATCGGCAGCGTCGGATCAGACGGAATGGCCGACTGATCCGTTAAGTACCCGCAAAAGCCACGCAGGGCCGACAGCTTGCGTGAAACCGACGTGGCGCTCAGCCCCCAGCCCGACAGCCCCCGAATGAAAAGCCGAACCCGCTCAGGCGTCAGAGCCGACAGGTCGGCTTCTCCCTTCTGTCCGGCAAAAGCGGCGAACTGCTCCAAGTCGCTTCGGTAATTCAGCGCCGTCGCCGGAGAACAGTTCTGGGCAAGGCTGATCCAGTCGATATATCGGCCGATCCACGTCTCCAAATCGAACGCCGCCACGCCTCTGCCTCCTGACAAAATGTTCTGAAAGATATGTATAGCTCGATTTATATTGTCCATATGAACAATTGAAAATAGCTTAACATGCTTCAATTCAAAATTGAAGCCCGAAAAGGCGGCATTCTGGCTGGCCTCCTTTCGGGCTTCTTACGTGTTTACGCGTCGTCCCCTGCGCCGAACCTATTCTCGCCCCTCTGGGCTTTTTAGGTCCGGCCTGCTTTGAAGCATTTCGGCCAGCGCGGTGATCCCGCGCCGGTAGACCGCTTGCGCCTTGTCCTCCCTGCTGGCCCGCTTGGGGGCATCGTCAAGAGGCGGGAAAATTCCACGGTTCACGTTGACCGGCTGAAAACGCTTGCCCGTCTGATCGGCCAGCCGGGCGAGAAGCGCCCCTGTGGCCGTCTCCTCCGGCCACGGGACCGACTCTCGCCCGCCCGTCAGCGCGTCAAGCTCCAGCGCGGCGGCAAGCCCCATCGCACAGCTTTCGACGTACCCTTCGACGCCGGACAGCTGCCCGGCGATCCAGACGTCTGGCCTGCCATTCAGCCGCAGCTTATTCAGGCACCGTGGCGCGTCCACGTAGGAATTTCTGTGCATCACGCCGTAGCGAAGGAACTCGGCATGTCCTAACCCGGGAATCATCGAAAAGACCCGGGCCTGCTCTTTCCACTTGAGGTTCGTCTGAAAGCCCACTAGGTTGTATGACCGCTGATCCGCCGTCTCCGCTCTCAGCTGAACCACCGCGTACGGCCGACTCCCGTCAGGCCGTTCAAGTCCCACGGGCCGCATTGGGCCGAACCGAAGCGTCTGCGGCCCCCGGGACGCCAGCACTTCCACCGGCATGCACCCCTCAAAGTACCGGGGCTTTTCAAAGTCGTGCAGCAGCGCCCGCTCGGCCGACGTCAGCGCGGCGACGAACTGGTCGTACTCTTCCCGTTCCATCGGGCAGTTCAGGTAGTCGCCAGTCCCGCTTTCGCCCCACCGGTCGCGCCGGTAAATGACCGCCATATCGAGCGATTCGGCGGCCACGACCGGAGCCACCGCGTCGTAAAAGTAAAGGTCCAAGCCGCCCAAGGCCTCGGACAGCGCGTCGCTCAGCGACGGGGACGTCAGCGGGCCGGTAGCCAAAATGACCGGTCCTTCCGGCAGCGTCACGGCTTCTCGCCGCTCAATCACCACCGACGGCAGGGAGCTCAGCCGCTCGGTGATGAAGGCTGAAAAGGCGGTTCGGTCGACCGCCAGCGCCTTACCGGCCGGAACAGCTGTTTGATCGGCCGCTTCCATAATTAGGCTGCCGAACGTTCGAAGCTCGTCTTTTAAAAGGCCGGCGGGATTCCGCCCGTCGGCCCCAAGAGAGTTACTGCACACCAGCTCGCCCAGCCGGTCGGAGACGTGAATTTCCGTCGACCGAACCGGCCGCATTTCCACCAGCGTCACGTTCCAGCCGCGTCGGGCCAGCTGCCACGCCGCCTCACTACCGGCCAGCCCGCCGCCGAGAACGGTAACGTGCCGCTTCAACTGTCTTCCTCGTCCTTGGCGCCGCAGGCCGGACAAACGGCCTTGCGCGCCCGGGGCATGTAGACCATATCAGTCCCGCAGGACGGGCACTTTTTGCCCGCCGGCCGGTTCCACGAGACGAAATCGCAGTCCGGGTACCGGCTGCAGGAATAAAACGTCCGTCCCTTTTTACTTCGCCGTTTCACCACTTCTCCGCCGCAGGACGCGCCGCACTTTGGGCAGGGCACGCCGATCGTCGGCGGCTTAATGTACTTGCACTCCGGGTACCCGCTGCAGCCGATGAACTCGCCGAACCGGCTCCGCTTTTTGACCAGCGGGCGGCCGCACTCCGGGCAGTTTTCCCCGGTCAGTTCAGGCTCCGGCTTGGGCAGCGGAGCAGCCTCGTCAGCCTTGGCTACCGCCTCTAAAAAGGGTTTCCAGAACTGCCCCAGCACGTCCCGCCAAGGCTTCTGCCCCGACTCCACGCTGTCCAAAGATTCTTCCATATGGGCGGTGAAGTCCGTCTCCATGATTGGCGACTGGCTCGACGAGTCAAAATGATCTTTCAGGAATTTCTCTACCGTGCGGCCCAGCGGGCTGGGCTCGAGCCGCCGGTCGTCGTCCCGGCGGGCGTAGTCCCGGTCGTAAAGCGTCTCCACAATGGAGGCGTAGGTGGAAGGCCGGCCGATCCCCTTATCCTCAAGCACTTTAATCAGTTGGGCTTCTGTGTACCGGGACGGCGGGCGGGTCTGCTTCGCCTCACTGAAGCACTCGTCCAGCCGAAGCGTCTCGCCCTTGACCGCCTCAGCCAACAGAGTGTCCTTTAAGTCCAGCGGCCACACTTCCCCCCAGCCGGGGAAAATCACCCGCGAGCCGGTCCCTTTCAGACCGGCCGCCCCCGCCTCGGCCGTCAAGGTCGATGAGGCGACCTGCGCAGGCGTCATCTGGCTGGCCACCGCGCGGCGCCAGATCAGCCGGTACAGGCCGTACTGCTCGTCAGTCAAGGCAGCGCGAATCGAATCGGGGTCAAGGGCAAAATCGGTAGGCCGAATCGCCTCGTGGGCGTCCTGCGCGTCGGCCCGCGCCTGAAAGGCGTTGGCCTCTTTCGGCAGGAAACGGGCGCCGAACCGCTCGTGAATCAGCGCTCGGACGGCCGCCAAAGCCTCCGGCGCAAAGCGGAGGCTATCAGTTCTCATATAGGTAATCAGCCCGACAGGCCCCCGGCCGGGCAGGGAAACGCCTTCAAAAAGGCTCTGGGCGATCGCCATCGTCCGCCGAGGCGAGTAGCGCAGCCGGCGCGCCGCCTCCTGCTGAAGCGTGCTCGTCTTAAACGGCGCGGGCGCGCGTCGGGCCGACTCCTTCGTCTCAAAGCTGGTCACGACCGGCGAAACGCGTCGCAGCTCGGCGCAGATCTCGTCAGCCTTCTGCTGGGAGTCGATTTTCATCGGCCGCCCGTCTTCCATAACTGACTCGCCGTTCCAGCGCTCAACCGCCAGTTCATACGACCGTTTTCCGTCAAGGCTCGACGCGCGAGCCGTCACGGGCCAGTACGACTGGGGGACGAACGCCTCAATTTCCTTCTCCCGATCGCACAGGATCGAAAGCGCCACCGACTGAACCCGGCCGGCTGAAAGCCCCCTGCGAATCTTCTTCCACAGAAGCGGGCTCAAGGTATACCCCACGAGCCGATCCAGAACGCGCCGCGCCTGCTGGGCGTCCACCAGATCTTGGTCGATCGGGCCGGGAGAAGCCACAGCGTCGGTCACAGCCTGACGGGTAATCTGGTGCATACGAATCCGGCAGTCGCTTTTCGGGTCAACGCCCAACAGCCGGGCCAGGTGCCAAGCGATCGCCTCACCTTCTCGGTCAGGGTCCGACGCCAGCAGAACGTGCTTGGCCGACTGGGCGGCTTTCACCAGCTCGTTTTTCACCGACGTTTTCCCGCGGACGAGGATGTACTCAGGCTCAAACCCGTGGTCCACGTCCACGGCCAGCCGGCTCTTCGGCAAGTCCATAATGTGCCCGACGCTTGCCTTCACCGTGTAGCCTGCGCCGAGCATTTTATCCAGCGACTTGGCCTTCGTCGGCGACTCGACGACAACCAGCGTCCCTTTTCTGACGCCCGGCTCCGCCGCCGCGGCGCTTTTCCTGCCGGCGCCGGCCGCGCTCGAGCCGGTGGCTTTCCGAAGGGACCGCGGCCGAGCAGCCGTTTTCGGCTCGGCTTTCTTCCGAGCCGTCGTCTTTTTCGCCGCTGCCGGCCTAGCGGCCGTCTTCGTTCCAGACGCGGCTTTCTTGGCCGCTGCCTTCGGCCGGGCCGTCTTCGCTAGGGACGGGGTTTCCTCCGCCGAAGGCTTCGCGGCCTTCGCCGTCGTTTTTCTGATCCCGGCGGTCCGGCGCGACGCCGGCGCTTTCCCAGCCACCGAAACGTCGCTCGGCCGATCGCTTTTTCTCTGTGCCATTCGTGCCTCCTAGTTCAAATCGGCAGAAGCCGGATCGTCCAAAATAGGAGCGATCTCCCAGTTCTTTCCGGCGCTTCGGAGCACTACCCGGTCGAGCAGCGCCATAAACTCCCTCACGTCCGTCTGACGGCCCGCGAGCTCCCCGCCCCCGGCGGCCATCGTGACGGCCAGCTCGAGTTCGTTCGGCGTCACACCGCCGTCCTGCTGCAGTCTATAGATAAGACGCTGAACCCGCGGAGAGAGAAACTGCCGCTCGCGATCTTCCAATTGCCTGAACAGTTTCCTCACCTCCTGATCGACAGCCAGAATAAGGGAAGAGGACCGAAATCGGTCCTCTTCGGTTCGGCCCTATTGTATCGGCCTCTGTTCAGTTGTCAATTCCCCGACCGCTACCGATTCCGCAGGCTGTTCAAAATGAGACGCTGCTCCACAGCAGCCACCAGCCGGCGGGTATAGCTCACCGTGTCGGGGTTCACGCTCATGCTGTCAATACCGTTGCGCACCAAAAATTCAGCAAAATCCGGGTACAGCGACGGCCCCTGCCCGCAGATCGAGCAGGTAATGCCCGCGCGGTGGCACGCCTCGATCAACGTCAGGATAGCCTTCTGCACGGCCGGGTCGCGCTCGTCGAAGTATCCCATCGTGTTCAGCACGCCCGAATCGCGGTCCACGCCCATCACCAACTGGGTCAGGTCGTTGCTGCCGATGCTAAACCCGTCGACCATCTTGGCGAACTCGTCAGCTTGGAAGACCACCGCCGGAACCTCGGCCATAATCCAGATCTTGAACGACTTATTCTGAATCAGCCCTTCGGACGCCATCACGCTCTTGACCCGCGCCAGCTCCCAAGTCGTGCGCACAAACGGCAGCATCACCCACACGTTGATCAGCCCGAACTCGTCCCGAACCTTCTTGATCGCCTTGCACTCCAGCCGGAACCCTTCCTCATACGCCGGCGAAATGTAGCGCGACACGCCGCGCCAGCCGATCATCGGGTTGTTTTCCTCCGGCTCCACCTGGTCGCCGCCCTCAAGGCCGCGGAACTCGTTCGTACGGAAATCGCTCATCCGGACAACCAGCGGACGGGGATAAATCGCCTGAGCGACCGTGCTCACAGCGTCTGACATATCGTCGATCAGCATCTGACCCCGCCCGGTGCGCAGCAGGTGCATCGGGTGAACACCCAGATGAGAGAAAATGAACTCGGTCCGCATCAGCCCAATCCCGTCGAACGGCAGGTCCTTGTACTTGCCGACGATCGAAGCGTCGCCCAAGTTCATGTAAATCTTCGTCCCCGTCACCGGCGCGGTCTCCTGAACGACCGTCCGACCCGCCGCCGCAGGCGCCAGCGGAGAGTGCTTGTCCTCGTCGCTCGACAGGTCCACCCGCCCGCGATAGACCACGCCGCGGGTCGCGTCAACCGTCACTTCCATGCCCTCCTGAAGAACAGTCGTCGCCGACTTGGAGCCGACAATGCAGGGAATCCCCAGCTCTCGGCTCACGATCGCCGCGTGGCATGTCCGGCCGCCCTCATCGGTCACTACGGCAACGGCCTTCTTCATCGCCGGGACCATATCCGGGTTCGTCATCGCCGTCACCATCACGTCGCCGGTCTTCACCCGGTCAATCTGGCTCAAGTCGTCGATGAACACCACCCGCCCGTGAGCGATACCCGGAGAAGCCGCCAGTCCGCGCACCAGCACCGTCAACTTCGCCTTATCGTGAGGACCTTCCTTCTTCGCCGCCCCCTCGGCCGACTGCCCTTTCAGCGTCGTAATCGGCCGAGCCTGCAGCACGTAGAGCTTCTTCGTCCGGCGGTCCACGCCCCACTCAACGTCCATCGGCGCGCCGTAGTGCTCCTCAATCGACTTGCCCACGCCCGCCAGCTCCTTCACGGCCTGAGCGGACATGCAGCGCTTGTCCACCCACTCTGGGCCCAAATAGTCGGCCACAGCCACGTCAGCCGTCCCGCCGCCGCTCTTCTCGACGACCATCGTCTTCTTGGACGCCACCACCACATCCAGCTCGGTCAGACTGTCCTTGCTCAGAATGTACTCGTCCGGGCTCACCGAACCGCTCACAACGGCCTCGCCAAGCCCCCAGCTGGCGTTAATCATAATCTGCCCGCGCTCGCCCGTCACCGGATTAGCGGTGAACATCACGCCGGCAAGCTCGCTTTGCACCATCGCCTGCACAACAGCGCAGAGCGCCGCGCTGAAATGATCGTAGTTCTGCTTCGCTCTGTAATAAATCGCCCGGGCGTTCCACAGCGACGCCCAGCAGTCCTTCACCTTGCGGATCACCATATCGATACCCTGCACGTGCAGGAACGTATCCTGCTGGCCGGCGAACGAAGCGTCCGGCAGATCCTCGGCCGTCGCCGAACTGCGAACCGCCACCGCCGCGTTCTCCTCGTTCAGCGTCTTGCACAGAGCCCCATACGCCGCCGTGATCTCGCGCGCCATATTCTTCGGGAACTCGGCTCCGACGATCAGCCGACGAATCTCCGCCGACCGGCTCTGCAGCTCCGCCGTATCCTCCGGGTCCAGCCCCGAAAGCAGCTTGACGATCGGCTCCTTCAGCCCCGCGCCGTCGATAAACGCGCTGTAAGCCGGCGCGACGACGCAAAAGCCCGGAGGCACAGCGGCCCCCGCCGACGTCAGCTCGCCAAGGTTAGCACCCTTGCCCCCGACCAGAGGCACATCAGTCACTCGAAGCTCGTCAAACCACCGAATAAATTCCGCCACGGCAACCCCACCTTTCTGAAATGAGAGTTCCCAACTCCCTGTCATCTATCCTAACAGACCATCGGCCGGCGCCATAGACAAAAACAGCCATAAATATCAAAAATAATGTAGAATATATACATTCAACCGTTTTTAACTCGTTTAAATAACTTTTTAACACATCTAATCGAATATTTAATGGAGGTTTTTGCCATGCCGACACTTGGCGAGCTGACCGCTCATTTTCAATCGCTCGGCGTAACGCTCCGCGGCGCGCCGCAGGGGAATGCCGTCCGCTGGACGCTGGCCGAACCGCCGTACGCGCCCCAGAGCGCCGGAGCAGTCGCCTTGATCGTCCAGTCCTTCCCGCCCGAACGGTGGGAAGCCTGCGTCAGGGCCGTTCAAGCCGTCGCCGCCGGCGGTGCCGTCCCGATCGTCCGCGGCCCGGCGCCCGACACCGCCCTCTCGGCCGACCAGAACGTCCCGCTCGAGACGCTCGTCACCGGACTGTCGTCGTTTTTTGACCGCAGGGCCGAACGGATCTTAGAGGACCTCACGTCCGGCGCCCCGCTCGAAGCGCTCGTCCAGAGCCTCGCCCGCGGCCTCGGCCACGCCGCGTGGATACCTCGGGGCGGACTTGCCCCAGTTTTGGCCGCCCGTTCCAGCCAGTTCATCTCCCAGATTCGCTCGTTGCCCCTTCACGAGCTCTTAGGAATTTACCCTCACCGGGCCGTCACATCCGGCGGCGAAACCGCCGGCTGGCTCCTCGTCTACCCGACCGGCGGTGAGCCGATAGACCGGCCCCTCGACGAAGCCGCCGCCGCCCTGACGCTGTACTTTGACAGGACCGGACAGAAACTTGCCAGCGCCGAACGGCTCAACGAAGAAATCTGGCGTTCCCTTCTGACCGCCCACCCGGCCGAACTGGAAGCCCTTGTCAGGCGGGCCGAACGGTTTCTCCCCCGGGAAGAGCTGGCCGTCGCCCTCGTCATACCCCAAACGTCGCCGGCCCAAACCCGCGACCGGCTCCGCGCCGCCTGCAAAGCCCACATCTGCGCCCCCTTTGGCTCCGGCTTCGCCGCTCCAGCGTGTCGCGACGACCTTCCAGCCCTGCGCGGCTTGGCCGCCGCCGTCCCCGACGCCTCTCTCGCCCTCGGCGGGTTCAAGCAGTCCCCCAAGGACGCCGGCGAAAGCCTGAACGAGGCGCTCGCAGCGGCTGACGCGGGCCTCAGACGGCCGGGAACTCTCGCCTGCTGGGACGATCTGGACGACGCCGCGCTCCTAACTCCCGTCGCCCGCTCCGACGCGGGCCGCCGGTACGTGACCCGACGGCTCGCCCCCTTCGCGTTCCACCCCGAACTGATCGAAACGCTCGAAGCCCTCTCGCTGGAAAACTGGAACGGCGCCGCAGCGGCCGACCGCCTTCGGATTCACTACAACACGATTCGCCAAAGGCTGGGGAAAATCGAACGCCTCTCGCCCGGCGCCGCGTCGGGCCGCAACGGTTTCGCGCTCTCGCTCGCCCTTCGCCTCCGCCGCCTCGCCCTTTAATCTCTCTCTTTAATAAGGAAAGAACTCTAATGAAAAGACGAGACGCACCGAAACCGGTGCGCCTCGTCTTTTTGTTAATGCTTATTTCTTGTTCAACAGAAGCTTCTTGAGCTCTTCGATTTCCTTCTTCTGTTGGGCCATCCCGTCGCTCATCTTTGAAACTTCATCCTTCAGGTCGCTCACCTGCCGCAGAGCAGCCATCTCGGTGGTGCTGACTCTCACGGTCCGGCCATTCGTTCTTTCAACCTTCGGCGATGAGCCGAGACGGATCGCCGCTCCCAGATGGAAGCTCTTCTCGTCGCCGGAAATCGACATGCCGCCCTTGATTAAGAGATCCCGGTTGACGTAGTGGGACAGGCCCAGCGCAACCGCGCTCTTGCCGCTGTAAGCGCCGTAACCGAGGCCCAGCGACGTCGGGTGCGCCTCGTCGTAGTCCAGCGAGGGCACGGCCGCAAACGCCGCAGCCATTGCGCCCACGTTGTCCACTCGGCTGTCCAGTTCGTTCACGCGCTTGACGATCTGGCCGTTGTCGGCTCCGCCAACTCCAGCGATAGCCCTCTGCAGCTGGCCGACGTTGACCGCGTCGCTCTTATCAACCCCGTCGGCCACGTTGGTGATTCTCTTGCCACCCGCGTCGATGCCCTTCTTCGTCACGCTCGGACCGTTTTTGACCGTCAGCCCGTCGCCGTTCATCACCACGTCGCCTGTCGTCACGCTCTTGAACGTCGGATTCTCAGAAACGGCGATCGTCAGTTTGGAGCCGGCCGTTCCGTCGGCGGCCAATTTCAGGTCAACGTTTTTGCCCGCTTCAAAGGTCAGCTGCTGGTCGGCACCGATCTCCTGCGCGCTTCCCGAGGCCGTACCGTTCGTGCCGATCGCTTTCGCGACTAGCGCCTTCCACTTAGCGTCCGTGCCGTCCTTGCCTTTTACTTCCCCTGCGTCGAACTCCGTTCTGTCAGTTTTAGTGATAATCAGGTGGCCGTCGCCGTTAATGACTGCCTTGTCAATGCCGACGCCGTCCTTGCCGTCCTTGCCTTTTACTTCCCCTGCGTCGAACTCCGTGCTGTCAGTTTTAGTGATAATCAGGTGGCCGTCGCCGTTAATGACTGCCTCGTCAATGCCGACGCCGTCCTTGCCGTCCTTGCCGTCCTTGCCGTGAAGCGTCGGATCGGCGGCAATCGCGTCCTTGTCCAGTCCGACGGTATAGAGCTTCGCCGAACGATCGTACGCAATCTTCAGGCCGTCAATCGCTTGAATGTTCAGCGCCCCGTCAGTCAGTTTAGTCGTGCCGACATTCGTCACAGTCCCGGCCTTCTTGTTGGAGAAGTTGAACGTGAACTCACTCAAGCCGGCCAAGTTGGCGCCTACCGCTCTCAGCTGACGCAGGTTGACCGCGTCGGTATCCTCGGTGGCATCGCCCACGTTGGTAATCTGGCGTAGCTTGCCCGCCTGCCCGACCGAGACGGCTCCCAAGGTATTCGTGCTGTTCAGTTTGACCTTGCTAAACGGCGCCTCTGTTTCGGTGGCAAAGGCTGCCCGGTCGGCTACGGAATCGCTGCCCAGTGCAACCCCACCGTCGGCGGTGGCGTTGGCCTTGTAGCCGAGGACGACCGAGTTCTCGTTGTTCAGCTCCAGCGGGCTGCTGCTGCCCTTTTCGGCCGAGCCGATGACGATGTTGTGGCTCTTGGCGGTAATCTTGCGATTGTCGCCGAGCAGGATATTGTCTTCACTGTCCTCCACGGTGTTGTTCGAGCCTACGATGGTGACATGGCTCACGTTCGTGCCTGTGTTCCGGTAGCCGTCGATCATGTTGTTCGTGCTGACCGCGGCTTCCTTGCCGGTCAGCGTATTGCTCACGCCGATGATCTGCGAGGCCTGCGTGTAGTCCGCGGTATTGGCGCCGCCGATCGCCAGCGTCGCGCCGCCTTCTTCGCTCGCGACCATGTCCCGGAAGGCCTCCGCCGCCGCGTCCACGGATTTCATCTTGTCCGCGCCCGGATTCTTGCGGAGCGATTTCAGCGAATTGGTGATCTTATTGCCCGCGCCGTAGACGAGCGCGCCATTCGAATTATCCACCGTATTGGCGAAACCGACGATGCTGTTCGCGATGCCGCTGAAAGCGCCATGCCCTATGGAGCGGCTGCTGTTCAGCGAGCCCACGATGACGGAACCGGTATTCTGCGCACCGTATTGCAGGGTATTCAAACCGCCTGCGCCGGTGAAGTCGCCCGTCATGATGGAATAGGCGCCGAAGATGCTGGCAAAAGGGCCTTTGTTGTAGCTGTTCGTGCCGACCGTGGTCATATTCACGATATTCGCCGGTCTCAGGTTCGCCGCCTTTTCTCCCGCCATGTCGTTGGGGTAGACGCGGGAGCCGATGTCAATGCTGCCGGTGCGCGCGTACGCTTTCGCGCCGATGGCGATGCCGCCCGCAATGCGGCTCACGTCTTTCGGTGCATATGTCCGACGGAAGAGACCTCCGCTCACGGTCCAGTTGTCCTGGTCGAAACTAAGCATGTATTCCTGCCCGCCGGAGCCGTTGAGGACATAGGCCTGCCGGCCGATAGCGATGCTCGTCATGTCGTAGCCGTTCGAAGCGATCATCGCTCCGCTGCCGAGCGCGATGCTGCCCACGCCGCCCGCTCTCGTGCTGCGGCCGATAGCGACGGCTTCGTCGTAATTGATGGAGGCGCCATTACCCAGCGCGATGCCGTTCGCTTTGGATGCGCTCGCGCTCTTGCCGATCGCGATGGAATCCACCGATTTCGCGCCGTCGTTGTTGTAGTTACTTCCCCGAGCTCCTCCATCATTGACGGAGAAATAATGAACCGCGTTCGCGTCGACTTTGCCGTTCAGCGCTTTCAGCTGAGCCACGTTCACCGCGTCGGTGTCCGCACTGCCCGCGGCCACGTTGGTAATCTGGCGGGTAATCCGGCGAGTGGGGCCTTCTGACGAGCCCACGCTGACCGCACCGAGTGTCGAGGACCATGTGCCGACGAGGCCGCCTTTTACTTTGATGAGGTTGTCGCGCTCACTAACGGCTTTCGTGTAGTTCGTTTCTGCCGCCCTGAGGGCTTGCCGTTTCGCATTATTTTGAGGATCGGCCGCTACCGCCTTATTGGCGTCGGTGACAGCGGCCGCTGCCGTCTTGATGGCTGTATTGGCCTCCTTAATTTTTCTATTCAGCGCGTTGACTTCCGTGGTCTTGCCGAAAAGCGCCGCGGCTGCCGCGTCGTCCGCATAGGTTTTACCCGTTCCCGGGTTGTAGCCCCCGACTCCCGCCGCGCGGTCCGCAAGCGTATAGGAGCCGAGCGCCACGCCGTCTTCCGCTCTGGTGATAGCATAGGCACCCACTGCCGTGGAGTTTACGCTGAGCGCACGGGCCCGATAGCCCAGTGCACTGCCAAAGGAACTAGTCATGGCCAGCGCGCCTACGGACGTGCCCTTTTCCAGCGCCGTGGAGTAAGTTCCCAGCGCCGTGCCGTCCACATAGAAGGTAACATCCCCGCCGTGGTTATCCATATCGGCACGATAGTAGAAATCGGGCTGTCCGTTACTGCCCTTTGTATGGTATTTATAAAAAGCCTTCTCTTCCGGAGACAATTTTTTGTATTCCGCCGCCGCCAGCTTGGTCGTAGAATCGTACACCGTTGCCATGGGACCGAGGGCAACACTGAGGCTGCCGTTCGCTACGGAGTCAAAGCCCTGCGCGATGGAAAACTTGCCCGCCGCCATGGAATACGATCCCATGCTCATGCCGGAGTTAGCGTAGGATTTCGCGCCGACGCCGATGGCAAGGGTATCCAATTCTTCCGCGTGGGCGCTACTGCCGATGGCGATGGCAGATTGATTGGTGGCATAGGAATCACAGCCGAGGGCAACGCCGCCAGGGGCGTTATCCACGCGGGCATCTCGGCCTATGGCGATACCCTGGTCGCCTTTTCCGCCTGTGCCCGAAACTTCCGCTCCCCCGCCGATGGCGATTGCGTACTGGGCGTGCGCCTTGGTATCGGACCCAATGGCAATGGGGCCGGGGCCGCCGTTGTAATGAGCCGAGGCGTTCGTCCCGATCGCAATGGCATCATTTTCCTTGGGGCCTGTGGCCGCATTCACGCCGATGGCAATGGAATTCACCGATTTCGCGCCGTCATTGCTGTAGTTATTACCCTGCGTGCCGCCGTTGACGGAGAAGTAATGGGTCTGCGCCTTTTTCAGCTGGTCAATCTGTGCCTGCAGCCCGGCAATATCATCCTGCGTGGCAGGGTCTGCCGCGTAGGCCGCCGGCTGCATGAGGGCCACGCCCACCATCAGGGCCAGCACCGCGCCATAGCGCGCCGCCGATCTCCCGGCCGTTCCCTTGCCCGCTTTCGATGCCGCTCCTTGGCGTTTTTTTCCCCGATTCAAAAGTGTTTCCAAAACCTTGCTCATTCCTTCTACCCTCTTTCTCTGAATTCCGTCTCTCGTGGACTTCGCCGCCCCCGCCGCCGCCGGGGGAAATTTATGCTTTCGACTGTCCGCCGTTATTGAAACCTAAAGAACAAATGCTCCGACCGCACTGACCGCTCTCGCAGCGAACTATCGTCAGCTTTGCCGCTCAAAATACAACCGATCTCCTCGCCTTTCCCCTCAAGAAAGGATAAATAACCCTTAAAAATGGATATAACTACATACGGCCGCGAGTGATTTTACCTTATTTACCTCCCCCCGTCAAGAAATTGTATAGCGAAAATCGTGCGTTTCTATGAGGGCGTCACGCCCGGCCAGGCCTGAATTGGCCGCATGCTCGGCAAAAGATTTCTCCGGCACCGAGCAAAAAAACACCTGCGACCGGCAAGTCATAGCACCACATTGAGAAATGACCCCGAGCCCATAAACCGACTGCGGCGTCCCAGTTGCCCACAAGTCGATAGCCACCCCACGAGCCGACAAGCTCTGCATCGCCTCGAGCCCACCCGGCGGGCCGACAAATTGTTTGCGGCCTCGCCAAGGGACAACGAGCTAGAACCCGCCGCCCTAGCTGAGAAAGCCACAACGGCCCAATAAATCGTCTTGGCCTCAAAAACCGTTCGCGCGCTCAAAAGCAAAAACGCCCTGACGTCCAGCTCGCGCCCCAACAACCAATCGCTGCCCCGATGACCACTCCGTGCACTCGTAAACAGCCACAAAGGCGGTGAACGTCTGCGCTCTCATGACCGCTCCGCGGGCCAATAAACCGTCCGCGTCCTCACCAAGAGCCGACAAGCTTATAGCCACTTCACGAGTTCGCTATTGCCCGGCGAGCCAATAATCCGTTTGCGTCCTCGCAATCAGCCAATGAACCGCTGGCGCCCCCGCCAAGGGACAGCAAACCAGCAACAACCACGCCAACCAGAGAACTTACCGTCTGCCGCACAGCTAGGTCGGCACAAAAAAGCCGCGCGAGTTGCCTCAAGCCGCCCTCGAAAGGGAAAATGTTCAACGGCCGATAAGCCCGGCCGCCACAAAAAACGCTCTCCAACATCGAATCGTCCGACGAGCCGATAAACCTTCTGCGTCCGTCGGCTGACGAACGACCGACGGCCAAACGCCCAACGACCGAACAACTACCCCGCGGCCCCGAAAACGCTCCCCGAGCCGGTAACCACCACTCGAGCTGACAAAACTTTCTGCACCCGACACCCGACCGCCGGGCGAACACGGCCCGAAGACCAAAAAACGCCCTGACAAACGTTCATCGCCAACGAGCCGAAGGCGAACGAACAAATACCACACGAAAAAAGGAGCCGTCAGCGGTACGGTCAGAAGGTCAGGCACAAAAAAGCCGCGCGGGTTGTCAAAGAGGATCCGCGCGGCGGTATTTTCTTCTTTTAGCTCTCATAATCTAAACGAAGAGTTCTTTTTTTATCTCAACAGGGTGACTTTTCTACCCTTAAATCGCCACAGAACGGTTCTTCTCGAAACACGCCACGCGGACAGCCGAAAGCGCTAGTTTCTTCTCTTTTTCCGGGCGTTCCCTGGCACACGGGGCAAGGGCAACTGGTCTTCCCCCCCGAATTTTTCTCTCCCGCTTTCCTTTTCTTTCTCTTTTTTTCGGCAC